>JAFYGL010000378.1 GCA_017543165.1 Victivallales bacterium
CAAGCTGTCGTACCAGGTGAAGGAAAAGCTGCCGATGGACGAGGCCACATTGGATAAATTCCGCGCACTGGAGACACGCCTCCGCCAGGAATATGTGGCCTGCCAGGAAGAGGCCCGCAAACTGCTGAAGGAAAACAAGACAGACGAGGCAAAGAAGATGCTTGATGAAAACGTGGCGAAGCAGTCCGATGCATTGATGCAGCTGTTCAAGGAAATACTTGCGCCATTTGAAGTCAAGGACGCCGCCGAATAGAAAGCAGCAATGAACTGCCTGCCGTTGGGGAATAATGGAAGAAATCTACAAATACAGCGGGAAGCAGATTTTCAAGGAAGGTATTCCAGTCGCCGTCTCCCTTGGCAAAGGAAGCAACCGCGGGAACATCCCCCAGCACTGCCATGATTTTCTTGAACTGGTGTTTGTTGCTGGGGGTAGCATGGTGCATACCCTCAACTTCTCATCTGGCAGACAGGTGTCATACGCACTGGTTGCAGGTGATGTTTTCGCCATTCTTCCTGGCGAATCACATTTCTACAGTGAATCATGCAATGTGCTGTACTACAATGTGATGTTCGACTTCAACATGCTGAAAGGCGAACTAGAGGGAATGTCCAGCCTGGAATCATACAAAACCCTGTTTGCCAGAGACATGGTACGCACAAAGATACATCTTGCATACCATGAAAAAATCACCCTTGAGACCCAGATACGCAAAATTGCTGGCGAATTATCGATGCAGCGCCCTGGATACGTCCAATTTGTCAAAGGCGCCCTGTTGGAAGTGCTGATAACAATACTTAGGCAGAGGCCTGTCGTGCTCCATGGCGATTCGCGCTATGATTATATCGGCATAGCCAAGTGCATTTCCTGCATGGAGAATGCTCCCGAAAAGGCACTTAGCGCCAAGGAACTTGCCAGCATCGCAGGCATCAGCCAATCCCATCTCTATGTGCGCTTCAAGGAGGCAACTGGCCTTTCACCAAATGAATATCTGCTGAATCTAAGGCTTGAAAAGGCATGCTCAATGCTTCTGGAAAGAGATTGCATCATTGGCGAAATAGCGCTGGATTGCGGCTTCTGCGACAGCAACCACTTCATAAAATCATTCAGGAAACGTTATAATCTGACACCAGGGCAATTTCGCAGGCAGTTCTTGATATTGGCAAAGTAGAGGATTATTCCCTGGAATAAAACCAGGGCATCACAAACCCAGCTGCCCACTGTCCACTGTAATATCTTCATCACAATGAGAGTATATCTAATCCTGATATATGCTTTCATTTATTAAAATCATAGGATTATACTATTTTTTAATAATATTACACTATGCAAATAATTGATTGTTTCATATAATTATTTCAGATGATTTTTTACGCGCCCTGTTTCCCAGTGGGCCAGTTCCTCACGGAAACTAAGTTTTTTATAATGCTCTGTTCCCTAAGAACAGAGTGAAATTATTACGATACGGGAATTTAGGAGCAATGACATGAAATTGAATTACGGCGAATACCTGGAAAAAGTCAAGGGATGCTGGGCTGGCAAGAACATTGGCGGCACCCTTGGCGCGCCCATGGAGGGGCAGATGAGGATGCACGATGTCAGTTTCTACACCCAGGAGCTGAATGGCGTACCCGAACCCAATGACGACCTGGATTTGCAGCTCATCTGGCTGGCGGCAGTGGAAATCAACGGGCTGGACCAGATTACGCCGCACCTTCTTGGCGAATACTGGCACCAGAGCATCACGGCTCCTTGCGGCGAGTACACAGTGTGCAAGCTGAACGTGGCAAACGGCATCATGCCGCCTCTGTCGGGCGCAGTCAACAACGACACCTACAAGCACAGCAACGGCGCATGGATACGCAGCGAGATATGGGCATGCCTCTGCCCTGGCGCACCAGACCAGGCAATAAAATACGCGTACATCGACAGCTGCGCGGACCATTGCGAAGAAGGCATCTGGGCGGAAATGTTCACCGCCGCGCTGGAAGCCGCCGCCTTCGTGGAGGACAATCCACGCAGGCTGATACAGATTGCGCTGTCCAAGGTGCCCGCCTCGTCGGAGCTGGCAAAGGCGGTCAACGAGGCCATTGCCTGCCATGACAGCGGAAAGAGCTGGAGGGAGGCGAGGGAAAAGCTGATGGCGGACTTTGACATTGCCAACTACCGCGCTGCGGTGAACATCGGCTTCGTCATCATCGGCCTGCTCTACGGCGAAGGCGACTTTGACAAATCGATCTGCACCGCGGTGAACTGCGGGGACGACACGGATTGCACAGGCGCCACGGTCGGCTCCATCTTCGGCATAATGAAGGGATACTCCAGCATTCCAAAGCGCTGGCTGGAGCCCATAGGCGAGGCAATAAGCACGATATGCATCAACCACTTCGGCTACGCGTTCCTGTACGGCCTCCCCAAGACGCTGAAGGAACTCACGGAAAGGACCGCCAGGGCGGCGCTTGCCGCGGCGGGCGCCAATCCGTTCCTGGCGCAGCTTGTCAACGAGCCGAGCAGCGTAGGCAAGGAGGAACTTGAAGGACTTGTTCAGAGTGAAATGGCCTCCCGTCTCCTCGCCCTGCCCCTCTACTACCAGGATTTCCAGCTGCAGTTCGCCGCAACACTGCGTGTGGAGTATCCAGAGGGGCCACTGGTGCTGCCTGGGCAGGAACTGCCGCTTCGCCTCACGGTGACCGATTCGATTCATGTATGCGCCATGTTCAAGATGCGCTGGAGGAACCTGCCCCAGGGCTGGTCGGCGACGCCTGGGATGCTTTGCTGCGCCATAAGGTCGGACTGCGCCGTAATAAATGAATGCAGAATCACCGTCGGCGAGTTCGAGGATTGCTTCCAGGACCTGGAGCTTGAAATTGAGATGGATGGCCGCCGCCAGCGCCAGACCATCAAAATACCAGTGTTGTTAAAAGATTCTGTAAATTACGATGTGTACGCCGAAAGCGAGCAGTCATATCGTTGCAGGACACGTATCGCCGCTGGAAGGCGGAATCGTCCGCTTTCCGAAAATGCAATGCCCCAGATGTAGAATTAACCATGAATATTCCTGAAATCACAGTGATTTTCATCCAAGCACAGGAGAAGAAGAAAATGAACACACATGGAAAGAAACCTTTTTCACTCAATTTTACGCTAATTGAATTGCTTGTCGTAATTGCAATAATCGCCATACTGGCTGCCATGCTGCTGCCAGCATTGAGCAAGGCCAGAAGCAAAGCCAGGGCGATTTCCTGCATAAACAATTTGAAAACGATTGGCCTTGGGGCAAACTTGTATATGGACGACCACAACGGACGCCTCCTGCATACCTACACGAAGACGGCTGGGGTGGATGGCGGATTCTACAACATCCTGTCAGGAATAAGAGAAGATGGTGGCAAAAGCGCAACAGGTTCAGGCTATGGCTGCGACTACTATGGCTGGACAAGGAGCGCAGGCACGTTCTGGTGCCCTGACACCAATGCGCCCATGGGCGCTGCCAGCAGCAAGCGTTACCAATACACCAGCTATGGAATCAACGCAGCCATAGGCGCAGGCCATAATGACAACAATGGCAAGCGCTGCCAGATTTCACTGCCCGCGGTTTTCCAGCCCAGTGTCGCCCTTCTCGTCAGTGATAAAATGAGTTGGTCCAGCTACAGTGTGCTGAATTACAATAATCTTGCGTATCGCCACGGCGGCGCCGACATAAACACCAGCGGAAGCATGCGTACAGGAGAAAATGCAGACGAAAGTTCAAAGGCGGCGACTGGCAAGGCAAACATCGTATATGTCGATGGCCATGCGGAGGCAAAAAAGCCGCTCGAACTCCTCAGCATACCCAATTCGGAAGTCAGAAGCACAGAGTATCCGAAGGATTTTAGCCGCAATAGCATATACAACTTCCTTCTCATAGGCTTTGACTATAACAGCCGCTGTTCGCCTTTCAACTGAGGCCCCTCAGTTGATATGCCAGCAAACATTTGCTGAATTCTCTGTTTCCCATTGCATGCTCATGGGAAACAGAGAATTAAAAAATGGTAACTATTTATCTTTCGTACTTAATAGTTAACTCTGATGAAAGTATTATAAAGGAGAAATGGTGATGAGAATATATCTGGCGTTGGTAGTTTTGATTGGTATCCAGGCTCTTTGCGGAGAAGCAATCCACCTGGTGAAAAGCGCCACATTTACCAAGGCATCAGAATTCATGCCGTTGAAGGAGGACAAGCACTATCGCCTGAAGTTCAATGTCATGGGCGGCAATGGAAAACTGGAGGTGAAGTTATGGCAGTTCACTGCGGGAAAAAGGGAAATAGGCGCGTACAATGTCAAGGCGCAGATTGAGACGGAGACTCGTCTCACCGAAGACATCAAGGCAGGAAGCAGGGTATTCTGGGTGGAGGATGCTTCCAAGTGGAAAGTTCCGCAGCAGGGCAACATAGCCGTCTTCAACGCAATGCAGGACCAGAGCGATTTGCCCAATTTCAAGATTGCATATTATGTGAAAACCGTTGAAAGCACTGGTGATAAATGGAAAATTGAGGTGAGCAATCCAGTTGGATTCAATGTGCCTGCGGGGAGTGGCGTGCGCCTTCACTGCGATGGCGACCGAATGTCCTTTGACCTGCGGCTGCCGTCCGGCAGGCAATTCGCAAGCATCATAGGGCCTGCTTCAAAAGGCAATGGCAGGCAAAAAGGCTATTTCTGGAAAGGGAGTGCCTTTGCACAGTTGTATTTGCGCACAGATTCCCCTGAGCCAGTCGAAGTCACTGGCATTTCACTGGAGGAAATATCAGATGCTGAATTAGAGGACATGGAAAAACAGCAGGCTGCCAGGCTGCTTGCCGAAGAGCAGAAGATTCGCCCGTACGGACATACCAAAATCTTCAAGGAGGAAGACAATTGCTGGGAGTTCAATAATGTCTTCAACGTGTGGGCGGGCATAAACCAGAAGTCAATCCAGATCCGCGCGGCGCAGTTTGAATGCGATTTCAAGTCACCAGTGCCAGGCTTTGTGCAATTCCGCTTCACCCAGATGCTGGACGGCAAGAAGGTCACCAGGGAACTCCCCGTGCAGTCAGTGATACCTGACAACGAGTATCGCCGATATCGCTTTGCACTGTCAGATTCACATGGATGGGACAGGAACAGCCCTCTTGTTGGCTGGAGTTTCTGCTTCAGATACTATATGGACAGGGACGAAATAATAGGCTTCAGAAATCCTGTTCTGCTGGAGGAGGAAAACTTGCTTGTGGGTGCTGCATCCTGGCGGCAGGGCGTACCTCTGGCGATGCCAGACGTGCGTCCTCTCGGCAAATATCATATAGAGTGGAAAGGAGGCCTTTGCCCTGGTGTTGAGTTGCGTTTCTATGATTACATGCAGAGGCTCTTGCCTGAATCAGCAATGTTGAAACCAGGAGAATCGGGAATTGATTTCAGTGTGCCAGAAATGACAGTCAGGGCGGAGGCCGTTCTGCTGAAAAACGGCGAAGGACATCCCAGCCTCACAACAGTTGATTTCCGTCGTCGCTATACTCCCGAACTGTTTTGGCGCGGACAGTGGATATGGACACAGTTCGATGAACTGGGGCCATTCCAGTCGAATGTGTGCTTTTGCAAGGAATTCGATTTGCCTGAGGAGACGGAGATGGCGGCCATCGCGGTCATGGCCGATGACTTGTCTGAAACCAGAATCAACGGCAAGGTAGTAGGATTCACATGGCTTTTTTCAGAGCCAAAGCGCTTTATGATTGAAAAGCATCTCAAGCCTGGCCGCAACAAAGTGGAAATCAGGGTTTACAACGGCACACTCAACGCGGGATTGTGCTCTGACATATATATTCGCCTCCGTTCAGGCAAAGAAATCAAACTGGAGACAGACAAGACCTGGCGCTGGCATCATACAGGCAAGAGCAAGGAATTTCCCTTGAAATATGAAAATGCGGCAATCGAACTTGGTGCACCTGCCACCACGCCTCCCTGGGCAGCAACAATTCGCCTCGCATACGCAGGACCACAGGGGGAATTTGACTTGAAGCAGTCCGTAAACGGCGAATTCAAGGCGGTACTCAGGCATCCTGTGATTTCAATCGTCCGCACCATGAAATTCGTGCGCCGCTGCGCCTCTGGGAAAAAACAGGATTTCCTGCTTCCCGTGCAGATAAAGGAAAACAACGATGGCACTGTGACAGTGAAATATCCCAAAATACGCCCGACGGAAGAGGCAAGCCAGGTCTTTCTGGAGGACGATTTCTGGAGTATAAAGGGCAATAGGGCACTTGCCTCGCTTCCTGCGCAGAAGACGGTTTCGAAAGGTCTTCAGAAGGCGGAGCTTGTCGGCGTCGGGAGACGCGTGATGATTAAGTTCAACGGGCAGCTTTACGACCCCGCGTTCTTGCAGACCAACGAATACGAACGCATGGCTCCAGCACTTAAGCAGGGCTTTCGCAATTTTGTAGTGCTGGCGCCATTCAATGACTTCTGGCTTGAAGAGGGCAAATACGATTTCAGCAAACTGGACAACAAGATAGAACAACTACTGACAGTTGCGCCTGATGGCGTGTTTCTGCTTGACATCCGCTTCTGGATGCCTGAATGGTGGTTAAAGCGGCATCCAGACGATACGACAGTATATGCGAATCCAAAGCAACCCCGCAACACCTACATGGACATGCAGGCGCTCGGCTCTAAAAACTGGCTTGCCGCGACTGAGGCCCCGCTCCAGGCACTGGTCAAGCATATATCTCAAAGTTTCTACGCAGACCGTATCTGGGGGGCGAATATCGGCGAGAGCCGCAACGGAGAGTGGTTTTGGAACCGTTCGGACAACACAGAAAAGTTCGCCGTGCCAGGCTTCAGTCCTTCTGAACTGAAGGCTTTCAGGCAGAGCTTGAAAAAGCGCTACGGCACAGACGAGGCCCTTGCAAAGGCCTGGAACATGCCTGGACTAAGTTTCGAGACTGCGCAGTTTCCAGACCCTGAACTCAGGAAGGTCGGCGATGTGGGCGGTCTGCACAATCCTCTCAAGCACGCACAAATCATGGACTGGTACCGATTCAAGAACGACGCGCTTACAGAGGCAATCATATATTTCGCTGGCCGCATCAAGGACCTGACTGGCAGAAAATGGTTGACTGGTGCCTACTATGGATACTGGAACGAATTATCCTCCAACACTTACCGCCCTATACAGATTTCAGGACACAACGGCACGATAAAATGTGCAAAATGCCCAGACTTCGACTTTTTCAGGGCGCCTTCTTCCTATAATTTCCGCAAAGTTGGCATGGCAAACAGCATCATGCAGCCAGTCGCCACCTGCACTCTGCGCGGGAAGATGGTGCTTGTCGAAAACGATGAGCGCAATGCATTTGGTCCCAGGGAAGGAACGGACATGGACTTGTACGCGTCACGCAACTCCACATGCAGCGAGGCCGTGGGCTGCGTCGATAGGGAATACGGCATGGCTGCGGCACTGGGCGTGGCTGGATACTGGCTTGACCATCCAAGAGGCAGCCTGTACGAACCAGCTCTTCTTGCAGCTATCGGAGAACAGTTGAAGCTCAATGCAGCCAGGGGCGATGTGCAGGAACTGCTGGCACCTGAGGTTGCTGTGGTTGGCGACGAGGAAAGCGTGTATTATGCAACGGCCAATGAGAAAAATGTGTTCATCAGTGCAGTGAGAAACACTATCAAGGAGATGAATAAACTGGCTGTACCATACAGGAACATTCTTGTAGGCGACTTGCTTGACGGCGCCGTCGTGCCGCCCCACAAGTTCTACATCATGCTGCCAACGCTGGTTTTGACAGTAGCACAGAGACGTGCGCTGCTGGAACGCTTCAACCGTGACAAGGCTTTGGTCCTTTGGCTCTATGCCGCTGGTCCATGCTATCCAGACAAGGGCCTCAGCGAAGCTTTCAACTGTGATTTTCTTGGCCTTAAATGCACTATGGACAAGGTGGAACGCAACGAGACGCTTCAATTGAACGGCGCCACGCTGACTTCCAGCTACAAGGGCGCACCGCATTTTTATGCACAGGAAGGCTACGATGAGGTACTTGGCAAAAACAGCAAGGGACAGGCGGTAATTGTCGAAAAGCAATTAGGCGACGCCAGGCATATCTTCTCCACGCTGCCCTCATTGCCAGGCAGAATACTGCGCCAGTTCGCCGAAAAATCCAAGGTTTTCTGCTATGGCCCGTACGGCAGCGACCAGTGGTGGATAGGAAACGATGTGATTTTCCTCCACGCGGCCACTGGCGGTACAAAAACAGTTCGCCTGCCTTTCAATGCAAAAATGGAGGCTGTAATCGGTCCATTGCGCGGAATTGTCCAAGGCAACACCTGGCAGGCCAGCCCAGGGCTGACGTATGGCTTCCGCATAGTAAAACCATGAAGGTAACGCAAGATAGACAAAATGGAGGCAGAGAAAATGAAAGTCAAGGCGGTAGTATTTCCTGGAATTGAGCAGATTGAAATCCGTGAACTGGAACTGGCAGAGGTCAAGAAAAACCAGATAAGAACGGAAACCCTGTATTCCTTTGTGTCCCCTGGAACTGAATTGAGAACGCTTGGAGGGCACTATGGCGCCAGCGGGCAATTTCCTATTGTACCAGGATATTCGACAATATCCCGTATAGTTGAGGTTGGCTCGGAAGTGCGGGGATACAGGGTGGGCGACATAGTCAGCAACAGGCGCTGTTCGGGATTTGTGGATTGCTATCCAAAATACGGAGGGGAAGCGGGAGGGCACGTTTTTGATGGTGTTTGCGATGATGGCGCACCCGTCATCTTGCCCGAGGCCGCCAAGGAAAATCTGCTTCCATATACAGTTGCGGAAGTGGCAGCCATAAGCTACCGCGGAACCATGTCAACGGAGCCAAGCCCAGGGGAGCACGCCATAGTCATAGGGCAAGGAATGATCGGCTCATTCGCTGCGGAATGGCTGCGTTTGAAGGGCTGCCTGGTGACGGTATGCGACATCAGCGAGAACCGTCTTGAGGAGGCCCGTTCCAAAGGATTCAATTGCGTTTCCTTGTCTGAACCAGATGCCGAGGAGCGTTTGCTCGCGTTTGGTGCGCCAGGATATGACATTGTAGCCGAATGCTCTGGAAGCGCACCTGGTTTCCAGTTGGCGTTGAGGCTTCCAAGGGCGGCCTGCAACAATGCCATGCGGCGGGAATGCCTGACTTGGCCAAGACTGCTGTTGCAGGCAACTTATATTGATGAGATTCCCATCAATCCTTGTGTTTTCTTCAAAGGGGAGGGAATCAAGATTCTAACTCCCAATGACAGACTCAAGGATGATCGCCAGCAAGTGGTGGAACTGATTCGCAGAAAGGTCTTTGATACATCCGCATATACCAAAAATGTGTTTACACCTGAAGAAATGCCTGAGGCTTACAGGAAATTGCAGAGGCGTGAAATTGCATCGGCGATTTGCAAGTGGAAGGATTTTTGAGATAGTATTGAGGAAGTTTTAGAAGCAATAACCTTCACCCTGCAAAAAATATGGGATATCTGTGATAATTTTCTGGTATTCAGGTTGCAATTTAGACAAGAACGGTCACTTTATCCACTAAACAGTTACGTTTTTATAAAACGCCATTTGAAGTCAAGGACGCCGCCGAATAAACATAAGGCCACTGAAAAAGGGGGTGAAAAGAATGATACATTCCAAG
>JAFYGL010000379.1 GCA_017543165.1 Victivallales bacterium
CAGTCGCTTTCACTTCTCTTGCCTTTGGAGCAGGGCGAAACACGGCATACAGGACAGCCAGTATCACGGCCAAGGCGGCAATCTGCCCGGCTCCGAAGGAGGCTCCGGCCTGGAAGAATACGCCAAGGCGGAAGCAGACCAGGGACAGGCAGTAGCCAACCATCAACTGGAAGCCTATTGCGATGAGCCCCCACTTTGCGCTGCCCATTTCGCGCCAGGTGCTGATAATCGCCACGATACAAGGCGGGAAGAACAAGTTGCACACCAGGAAACTGAAGGCAATCAACTTGGAATAGAGAATGCGCAGTTCAGGCGCGGTGACGGCTTCCGGCACCATTTGCAGGAAAAGCGCCTGTATTCCCTTCAGCGTGCCGCCGTCCACGTCTGGCGCAACGATTGCCAGCGTAGCGGCTGCCTGTTCCTTGGCGATTTCAGCCGTCATGCATGCCACCGAGCCCTGCCATGTGCCGAAGCCCAGAGGCTTGAAAATCCAGGCGAAGCACTGGCCAATGTCATGCAGCATGCACTGTTCAAGCCCCTCGGCGGTGCTGGCGTCTATCAGATGGAATGTCCAGTCGAAGTTCATAAGCAGCCACAACAGCACACAGGCGGAGAATATGACAGTGCCCGCCTTGACCGCATAGCCCTTGCCGCGCTCCCAGGTATGGAGGAACAGGTTCTTGGCGCTGGGCATGTGATAGGCTGGCAACTCCATTACAAAATGCGCCGTGTCGCCTGCGAAAAGGCTGGTCTTCTTCAATGAAATGCCGCCAAGTATGACGATGGCGATGCCCAGGAAAGACATGCTCGGGCCCACCCAGTTGCTGCCTGGGAAGAAGGCGCCCACCACCATGGCGATGATTGCCAGTTTGGCGCCGCAAGGCACGAATGTGGCAAGGATTATGGTCATGCGGCGGTCGTTCAGGTTGTCAATTGTCCTGGTTGCCATGACTGCGGGCACGCCGCATCCCGTGCCAACCAGCATGGGAATAAAGGACTTGCCTGACAGGCCGAAGCGGCGGAAAATCCTGTCCATGATAAATGCGACGCGGGACATGTAGCCGCAGTCCTCCAGAAATGCCAGGAACAGGAACACGATCATGATCTGCGGCAGGAAGCCGAACACGGTGCCCACGCCGCCGATTATGCCGTCCAGCACCAGGCTTTTTATTGCGGGGCCAGTGCCAAGCTTGTCCAGGGCCTTTTCCACCAGGCCAGGAATGCCAGGCACCCAAAGACCATATTTCGCGGGGTCTGGTTTGTTTTTGGCAATTTCCTTGCTCTCAAGATATGCCGCATAATCAACATGTTCCGTGCGCTGAATCCTGCCAGTCTCGCTGTCCTCGAAATAGACTGGGGCATTGATCAATTGCGCCAGTTCAGGAATGTTGATTTCCGTAGTCGAAGCAGCATTATCCGCGTCCAGTTTCGGCTGGACAAACTTGTCAAACACCTCCAGTTTTGCGGCCTTTGCTGAAGCGGTTGCCTTTAGCAATGCCAGGTATTCCGTGGCAATTGCCTTGTCCTGCTCCGCCGCAAGCAGGGCATTCCCCCTTTCCACCAGGCGGGCGGCCTCTTTTGCCGCAGCATCAAGTTTCTTTCGGAACTCGCCTGGATTTGCCAAGGAACTGGCGTATGCCTCCTGGAATTTCTCCACGCGAAGAATTGCATCGGCATATTCGCCAGACACCTTCTCCCACGTTTCAGGTTCAAATACGACGGCTTTCTCCTTATAGGCATAGTCTGGTTCATCGGGGATTTCCTTGCCGTCAACCCAGGCCAGTGCCTCCGCCAGTTGCCAATCGGCCCTGGCCTTTGCATTGGCGGCGGCTATTTTCCAGTTGCGGGCCGCCAACGCGGCCTTTGAATCAAAAGCCTTTTGCGCCGCCGCATTGCGTTCCTTGACTTCCTTGGATGTGAACCATGAGCTATCCTGCGTCCATGCAAGGAACCATCCTTCGCCAAAGACGCCGTTGTTGGCCCAGTCTGTCATCCACGTGCCCACCGTGGAGACTGAAATCCAGTACATGAGCCAAATCACAATGGCGAAAATAGGTAGTGCGAGGATGCGGTTTGTGACAAACTAGTCCACCCTGTCCGACA
>JAFYGL010000380.1 GCA_017543165.1 Victivallales bacterium
AAGCGGGGCGATGGTATCGCCCCGCACTGAACTCCACAATGTACACTAAAAAACAAGAGAGGTGAAAAGATGAAAAGAATGATGTTTGTGTTGTGCGGGGTGCTTGCCCTGGTGTTGAATGCAGAGTTTTTGAAGAATCCGGATGCCAATACCTTGTGGCTAGAGGATGGAAAGGGCGATTTCAAAGGATGGAAAGACACCCTTGTAATGAAGAGCCGTGAAGAAGGCGGCTTCACAATCGAGACTGGCACCAAGGTGGATGGCGGGCGCTATGTGGATTGCGCCCCTGGCTATGATTGGCTGGTGTTTGAGATTGACAGCATCGAGCACAAGCCTGGTTACAGGGGCTTCTTCATCCCGTTGTTTATCGGCATGGTGGCGAATCCCTATCAGGGCATATTTGCCGTCAAGAGAGTGATTGACAAGCGCAGCGCGTTTTTGCGGGTTGACATGCATGGACTGAAGCTTGGCTTCAAGTATATGAAGCAGGTGAAAGTTCCAGAGAACTACATCGACTACACCTGGAATGGCGAGGGAATGGACATTACCGTGTATCTGAAGGAGCCTGCCGAGGATGTGAGCATCTCCTTCTATGATTCATACTGCATGCCACAGGTCCTTATGGAGAACAAGAACAAGTTGCAGCTTCTTCCCAAGGACGAGGAAAACGCAGTGGTCTGGACTGGCTCAATCAAGAAGTTCGCATACAGCGGAAGGGGTACCCTGATGCTGAAGGCCACGGTTCTTGGCGGCGGCATCAAAGTCCCGATCTGGGGCAATGTGCCAAAGGCAGAGACGGATAAGAAAAAATAATACAGCACCTGAGACCCTGGTTGATTTTGTGGCTGTTCAGGCACGCCCTGTTAGGCATGGATTTATTTAATCCACAGATTGACACTGATTTTCACAGATTTCCATAATTTGATTTACAGAATGAAATCCGTGAAAATCCGTGCCAATCTGTGGATTAAATAAGTACCCTGACCTTTAAATTATGTACTGGATAGTCACGAATTTTGTGGATTTTTCTATGCATTCTGGTTTTATTGCAGTTTTGGTTTCCTTGTTGTTCTTGTTTGGTTGCAAGGGGAGAAATGAACAACAAGAGGCGGCTGGCGGGTATGACAATGCCAGGATTGTGTCACTGGCACCTTCGTTGACGGAAACCCTGTTCGCACTGGGACTTGGGGACAATGTTGTGGGCTGCTCCAAGTTCTGCAAATATCCGCCGCAAGTGGAGAAACTGCCCAGGGTTGGAGGCTTCATTGACACCGACTTCGAGGCAATCGTGCGATTGAGGCCCACTTGCGTCGTCCTTACGAAAACCGAGGCGGACACTGCTGAGAGACTGCGCAAACTGAACGTGCCTGTCCTGGAAGTGCCAATCACTACCTTTGACGAAATCAGGGATTCCTTCTCATTCATAGGCAAGGCGCTTGGGCGAAGCGAGCAGGCGGAAAATGTCACCAGGGAGTTTGTGGATAATTTGAATGGAAAGAATGCCGCGACTGAGAAGCGCAGCGCCGTAATTATAATTTGGCGTGATTATGGCAATGGCACTGTGAAGGATGTGCAGGTGGCCTCGACCTCGTCCATTTATGGAAGGCTGGCGGAGGCCGCAGGTCTTACCTTGTTGCCCGATAGCAAAGTGCAATATCCATCATTATCGCCTGAATTGCTTTTAAGAATGCAGCCGGATATCATTTATGAATTGCTTCCAGATTGCAAGGATATTGAGGCCGCGAAAAACGACTGGAAGCGAACCTTGCCAGAATTGAATGCGGTGAAGAACGGCAGGATTGTGGTTGTAACTGATGATTATGCTGTGTTGCCTGGACCGCGTTTCACCAGGCTTTGCCAGAATTTCAAGGCGGGCGTAGCCAGCCAGCCGCGGGCTGGAGCGGAAAAATGAGGGAAGGCGCATCAAAGACCATGGCATTGGCTGGTGGCATTCTTGCCATACTGGCGATGCTGTGCGCGTATGTCGCCTGGCTTCAGTTGATGCGCGGCACGGAGAACGACGCCAATGTACGCAGGCAGCAGGACCGTTTGACCTACATTCCCGCGGAACGAGGCGCCATATTGGACAGAAATGGCATTGTCCTTGACAAGAGTGTGCCAGAATACCACCTTGCGCTGCGCATTGAGAAAATCAGGGATCCCAGGGATACCAGACGGCGCACAATAGACAAGGCCTCGACTGTGATATCAGCCCTTGCCGCGTTTCTTGGGCCAGACTACTACAGGACACGCCCTGGGCGGGAGGCAATGCTGAAGCACATCACCTCCAAGGCACCGATGCCATTTGTGCTTTGGACATCGGTGCCGCAGGAAGACATACGCCGCTGGGCCGCCCATAAGGAGGATTATCCAGGCACTGAATTGTACATGACCTGGCGTCGTCATCACAGCCATGCGGATTCAGCGTGCTTGGTCAGAGGGGAAACTGCATTGGGAAGTCCAGCCAATCCGCTCAAGGTGAGGAATGTTTCATTTGCCTTCAGGGAGATGAAGGGTGTGAGCGGCATGGAGGCGGCGAGGGACGCCGAACTGCGTGGCAGCGGCGGTCTGGAGTTTTTCCAGACCGATGTGCAATCCTACAGGAATGCCACATTTGACACGGTTTCAGCGCAGCGTGGAAAAGACATAAGGCTTACCATCGACATTGAATTGCAGGAATACATTGAGGCTCAGTTCCGTGAGAACGGGTACAAGGGTGCGCTTCTGCTGATGGATTTGCGTAATGGGGACATACTGGCAAGCGTCAGCGAACCCGCTGTCAAGTTTGGCGAGCCAGCCTCAAGGGAACAGGAAGGGGCTTTGTTCAACCGAGCATTGGCGGGATATTATCCACCTGGTTCTGCTTTTAAGCCACTCTTGGCATTGACTGCGCTGGATAGCGGCATGCTGACTAAGGACGAGCGCATCAACTGCGAGGGATATTTCAGCCTGGGCAATGGTAAGAGCCTGGCGTGTTCGCACATTTATGGTTGCGGTGAACTTGATGTGGTGGAGGCGCTGGGGCGTTCCTGCAATACATTCTTCTGTTCTTTGGGGAGGCGTCTTGGCAAAGAGAACTTTGGCAAGGTGGCGCAAGGCCTGCCTCTGGGCGAGACCGTGGGGACGGAGTTGGCCGCGTTTGAGGGCAGGGGCATTGCATTCGTGCCTGGCAGGTATGAGAAATGCGATTGGGAACTTGGCGATTTGGCGAATGCCTCGATAGGGCAGGGTGCCTGGATCGTCACGCCCATGCAACTGCTGCTGGTCACTGCGGCGATTGTCACGGGGCAACGCATACAGCCCCACTATGTGCTTGGCAATGTGACGCAGCCGCTGCCAATGCACTGGAGCGATGAGGCGCGTACCCTGGTGCTTGCTGGAATGAGGGCGTGCACCGAGGATGCATACGGCACGGGACGGCAGTTGCAGATGGACGAGTGCGCTGTCCTGGCGAAGACG
>JAFYGL010000381.1 GCA_017543165.1 Victivallales bacterium
CCACAGTCCACTGTCCACTACTCACTGGCGTTTCAGCAACATGAAATAATATGTCCAGCTGATGAGGAAGCCCATGCCGAAGCCGAATATTCCGTTCCACCAGACAACGGAGCATCCCATGAAGTCACTGTATCGGAAAAGATATGTCACCAGCACACGCATGCTCAAGGCGCCTGTCGCCACCACTGCTGGCACGCCGCTGTGCCCCGTGCCCTGGAACACGCCGAACAAAGGCACATAAACAGAAAGCACGATGTTTATCATGGCCACTGCCTTGAGGTGGCGCAGGCAGTAGTCGGCAGCGGTGTCGCCAAGACCGCAAAGCATAACTATTTCATCCGCGAAAATCCATATAAGCAAGGAAATCGCCAGAGTCAATATCAGTGACATAAGAATGGTCTGCCGTGCACCGACGCGTATGCGGTGCATAAGTCCCGCCCCGTAATTCTGGCCTGTGTATGTGGCCAGCGTCGTATGGAAAGCAAAGCATGGCAAGCGCAGGTAAAATTCCATCCTGTGCCCCACCGTGAAGGATGCGGTCATCGCCGTGCCAAAGCCATTGACGGCGCGCTGTATGAAGGTCAGTCCAAATGAAACCACAGACAGTTGCAGCACAATTGGCAGGCCCACGCGAACTGTCGCCTTCGCCAATCCTGCGTCCCAGCGGAAATCCCCTGGCTTGAAACGGAACATCGGATACTTGCGGTGCATATAGCAATATGCCGCCGCAAAGGAACCCAGTTGCGCAATTCCAGTAGCCGCGGCGGCGCCTGCAACGCCCCAGTGGAACACAGCCACGAACAACAGGTCCAGCGCCACATTCAGCACGGACGACACAAGCAGGAAATACAGCGTCGCCGCGCTGTCACCCACGGCGCGGAGTATGGAGGACACCGCATTGTAACCATACTGGAATATCAGCCCCAGCGCGTAAATGCGGAAATACAGCAGCGTGTCCTCCATTATTTCCGCTGGCACGGAAATCAAGTGCACGCAGGCTATCCTGGAAACAGCCAGCCCCACCAAAGTGGCAATGACGCCCAATGCCCCCATCAGCAGCAAGCCCAGCGAGGCATTGGCGCGGACGCCTGCCTCGTCTTTCGCACCATAGCGCTGCGACACCACCACACCGTTTCCAGCGGAAATGCCCATTGCCACAGCCAGGAACAAAAAGACAAAACTGCCCGTGGTTCCAACAGCCGAAAGCGAGGCTTCCCCAGAAAAACGCCCCACAATCACCATGTCCGCCGTGTTGTAGAGTTGTTGCAGGAGAGAGCCGCCAAGGACGGGAAGAGCAAAGCGGAGGGTATGCCGCCAGGGCGCACCCTCCGTCATTGCCACGCCCTGCATTCTAGGCATGGCGGGCATCAGCGCCACTCCACGGTCGCATCCAATGGCTTCTTGCTGGTGTGCTGCGGTGCTGGCCGCGCGCCCTCGGCCGCATAGCCCAAAGGCATCAGCAACACACTGCGCTCATTGGACGGCAGTTTGAAATCCGCCTCCAATTTGGTGTTCGGGAAATAATTGAGCCAGATGCTCTCCACACCCAAATCCGCCGCCTGCAACATGATGTGGGTGGCGACTATGCTCACATCCTCCACACCTGAATGCACGCCTTCCTCAAGTGGATTCTTCCATTCCTCATCCTCATCGTATGTGAAGACAAGCACCACGGGCGCGCCGTAGCGGCATGGAGTCAGCGTGTCTATCAATGCCAAATCCTCCTTGCTCTGGAGCACGCGTATGCGCTGCGGCTGCTGGTTCTTCGCAGTAGGGGCTATGTTGCCCGCCTCAAGAATCTTCACCAGCGTCTCACGTGGCACTGGCTTGTCCGAAAATCTTCTCACAGAATAACGCCTTCTTGCCAAATCCATGAATGACATTTTTCTCTCCTTGCTCCTATAGTTTAAATGACGCACGCTCGCACAAGCCGCACTGCACACATCCATTGCAGAAGCCACGTCCCCCGCATTGTTCGCAGTTCCTGTGGCAATACTGCGGCTTGTACAAGTCATCCTCAGCTATCTCCAAACCCAATGCATCCCTCAGTTTGAACTTCAACGGCCTGGCGATAAACGAAACCTTTGATTTCCAGGCCATGCGGCTTTGCAGCGTCTTGGATGGCAGCCTGTATATCCTGCCATCCTTTACAAGAACCGTCCCCGTCTCAAACCAATTGAAGTTCACGCCGTATGCGAGGCATTCCTCCCTCAGTTTCCGCACCCAGTCAAAGCAGCATGGCCTGGCCCCGTCGTAGTTTTCGCCGCCAGACATGACCTGCTCAATTTGCCCAGAAGCCAGGTATTTGCATAAGCTGACCTCGCCGATGAACGGCGCCACCATCACTCCCTTGTGGCGGAACGGCAGTTCCAGCAGTATGGGAATGCGCTCGTCAGCCCGCCTCTGGTTCTCTGCGGTCACATTGAAAAACACATTCTCCCATCCGCGTCCCCAGTCACGGGGAAGATGCTCCGCCACGCGCTGGGGGCGCTTGGTCAGCAGAAAGAACACCACGTCGGGCCGCTCGCTGATGATGCGCCAGGCCTCGTCCCGCCAGGCATCGGCCTCTTCCAGAAAGAAGTCGCTGGTCAGGCAGACACGTATGTGCTCGCCGCTCCTGACCTTGTACGCACCGCGCTTGTCCTTCTGCAGCGGATAGTCGAAGTTACGGGTCCTGTAGATATGGGAACCATCCTGCTGGCGCTGCGCGTCCAGATAGTACATGTAGCAGTGCTGGCAGCCTTCGCTGATCTTCCTGCATCCATGCCAGGG
>JAFYGL010000382.1 GCA_017543165.1 Victivallales bacterium
GGTATATCCGTATTTTTCAGAAAGCATGAACCTGTTTCCCTCTAGAATGTAATGCCGCACCAGTTTGAGGCACCAGTCGTTGATGTCCTGGTCCGCGTTTTGGCATCCATAGTGCCCCACTATGCCGATGCTGTCGAATTCAGGCTCATTTGCAAGTATGTTCATTTCCAGATCCAACAGATATTTCAAATCCACGTCCACATAATGATTCAATGAAATCCAGCCAGGCAATGGGAAATTGCCGAAAATGAAGCCGATATATGGATTTGCGCCAGGGAACATCTTGTTCACAAACGTACAATCCCTATGCAGCAAGTCATAGATGTACTTCCGTGCCTCCGCCTCCGTTTCGGATGGCGATATATACGCCTCAAACGGACAATAGCCAAGCCCACCGCTTAAATTGAAAAAACGATAAAGGCATTCGGAATGGACTTGCTTCGGCTGAAATCGAGGATTGTCGGACAGCCAGCTCATTATCCTCTTGCCGTGAGGATTCGGCATGCTGTCGTATGCCTTTGCATTGTTTAGTGTACAATTCATGTTTGCCAGGACATATTCATCGAACTCCACCCAGTTGCCATCTTTGGAGAGAAGCGAATCAGATTTGCGCAACCTTGCCACCATGTTTGCGGTGACCTGTTCGCTATATACATTGGACTTAGGGCTGCCGTCAGGATAGAAATGCCTGAAGATGGCCATTCCATTTGCAGTCGCCTCGGAATAATATTGAGTGTCAAAACGAGGTCCCATAGAATTATACACGCCAAATGCGTGCCTGCGATGGTATTCTATGCCCACATCGGTGGATTCATTGAAATGGAACCTGAAGTCTGTCTTGAACGAACTGTCCGCCGCTGTCTGAATCGAGGCGAATCGGTAGATCACAGGCACCAGCCGCACCGCCAGCCTTCCAGAAACAGGCTTGTCCAGAAGCAACTTGTATTTGCCAGCCTTAAGATAGCGCTGCGCCTCGTTGCGGAATGATTTTACGTCAATAAGCGGATATTCGTCTCCATCAAGCCTTAAAATGGCCTTGCCCTCTGTGTCCACCTTGAAATACACCCATCCTTCCCTGGGATTAACAAAAGAGAAACTTGTCTGCCCCTCTGTGTCAACATTCAGTACCTCGCTCATAAGGTTGTTGTACCTTTTGCATCCAGTTTTTGGCAATTCTCCACTGAAGCCAAAGTCAAAATCCCGTGAGCAAAGCGTGTCATGGCCACGCAGAATCCTGCCGGAAAACGAGTGCATGCCACTTGCGATATTTTGCGGAAGAGGCAATGTGAATGCCCCGTCTTTTGCTTTTACTGGCGTTTGAGGAACGCCGTCTATGCTGGCAACCAGCCTTTCTTCACCACCTTCAGGAAACAGCCATGTAAAACGCAATTCCCTTGTATTGGCGGGGAGAGACTGAATGCGGGGCGAAGCGGGTACCAGATAATACTTTGGCCTCTGCGGTATCTTGCTCATGTCCAATGGCGCACTGTTTGCCTTTGCTTTGTCTGTCAATGGCACAAGACGCACATCAGCCAGCGCAATTTCCCCTTGCATATTGCCTACGTACGAACAGAATGAATAGAATGTGGTATCGGAAGAAACAGGACATGTTATCTCCTTGTTGACCTCCAGCCACTTGCCTTCCGTGTCCTTGGGAATGCTCGTGACACCTGCCTCGTGATGCCAGCCGTAGTCGAATATGCCCAGCAGTAATTTGGCAAAACGCAGCTTCTTTGTCTTCACAAACGCAGTTATCCTGTACTTCTCGCCTGGGACAAGGGTTATATGCTCCTGCTTTACATTGATGGCAAGGGATGTGTCGTCATTGCTGAAATAAACGTATGACTGCCCGTCTGGCCCGCCCTTGTCCGCAACTTTATAGGAACTACTGAACCATTCAGGCGGCAAATCACCGTCCTCTGAAATAAAGTTGCCATTTACAAGCAGATTCTGCGCAAAACCTGCCAACGCACAGGCAAACAACAACAGAACTTTTCTAATCATTGTCATTCCTTTCACACCTCAATCTCAATTGCTCTAAAACAACGGTGTAATTTTACGAAAATTAAGACCTTATGACAATGAATTATTCTCTTAAATCTTTGTACTTTTATATCAAATACGCCCTGTCCTCTATGAGAATAGGCAAACAGGAAGCCCCGTTAGGGACGCCCCTTTAACTCAAGAATGCTAGTACTTAATTTTTTACCAAACGCTTTGTTCCCCAAGAGGGGAGGCAATGGGCAGTTCGGCCCCGCTGGGGCCGAAATCTCTAATATTGCTTGAATCCCCAGGCGTCGCTTTGCTCCGCCTGGGGTTATTCAAATTGGGCCCCGCTGGGGCCCTTTCCGTGGCAAACCGTGGTTGTCATCAGAACC
>JAFYGL010000383.1 GCA_017543165.1 Victivallales bacterium
CACCTGGAGCCTTTTTTAATGCACACAGAAAAATTACTACACAACTGATTGGCTCTGGAATAAACTGCACCTATCCACAGTCCACAGTCCACAGTCCACAGGCCACTTTAATGATACAGTTTTCACAAGTCAGCAAGGCATTTGGAACGCAGCAAGTGCTTTCAGGCGTCACCTTCACGGTGAACCGCGGGGAGCGTGCAGGCCTGGTGGGTCCCAATGGCGCGGGGAAAAGTACCATATTCGAGATACTTTCAGGCAACGAGAGCGCTGATGCAGGCGAGGCAAGCTATCCTTCGTCCATGCGCCTGGCATACGTGCGCCAGCAGGTGAATGACCTGGGCGGCGGCATGCCATTGCTGAACTATGTGGAGAATGCCATGCCTGAACTGGAGGACTTGCATGATGAAATACAGCGGCTGGAGGAACTGCTGCCAAGTGCCTCCGACAGTGACAAGCCCAAAATGCTGGCGCGCCTGGGCGAAATGCAAAGCGAATACGAGCACAAGGGCGGCTACGAGCTGAAGAACCGCGCCGAAACCATTCTTTCAGGACTGGGCTTCCAGGTGAAACGCTTTCTGGACCCATTTGACAAATTCAGCGGAGGATGGAAAATCAGGGCCGAATTGGCTAGAAACCTGGTGGCGCAACCTGACATATTGCTGCTGGACGAGCCAACCAACTACCTGGATGTGCCCGCAGTCGAGTGGCTACAGGACTTTCTCAAGGGCTTCCCAGGCACGCTCCTCCTAATCTCACATGACAGATACCTGCTGAACAGCCTGACCAATGTGACGCTGGAGGTCATGGGCGGCAAGGTCACGCGCTACCAGGGAAACTACAATAAATATGTGGTTGATAGAGAGGCACGCCACCAGCAGCTTCTTGCGCAGCAGAAGAACATAGACCGCCGCAAAGAGCAACTGGAACGTTTTGTGGACAAGTTCCGTTACAAGGCGACCAAGGCGGCGCAGGCACAGAGCAGATTGAAGCAACTGGACAAGCTGGAGGATGTGGAGATAACCCAGATTTATGTTAAGCCGCCCAAAATCACCCTGCCAGTGGCGCCACGTTCAGGCAACGAAGTGCTCCGCATTGAAAACGCCTCATTCAGCTACGACGGGCGCACTCCCATTTTCAGCAACTTGGATTTGCGTCTGGAGCGCGGGGACAAGGCGGCGCTGGTCGGGCTGAACGGCATGGGAAAGACCACCCTTCTGCGCATTATCGCAGGACAACTGAAACTGGATAGCGGCAAACTGTTTATTGGGCACGGCGTAATCATGGGATACCAGTCCCAGGACTACATGGAGACCATGTCCCCAGAAAAGTCTATTTTCGACACGGTGCGCGAGGCCTCAGCCGACAGGAGCGACGGCGAATTGCGCAATATGCTGGGCGGCTTCGGCTTTTCAGGAGAGAACATTGACAAGCGTGTGCAGGTGCTCTCTGGCGGAGAGAAACTGCGTCTGGCACTGGCAAGACTCCTGCTTCGCCCAAACAACTTCCTGCTGCTGGACGAGCCAACAACGCACCTGGACATCTATGCGCGCGAAGCGCTGGAAGAAGCGCTGCGCGAATACAACGGCACGCTTTGCATAGTGAGCCATGACATCACCTTCGTCCGCGCCATAGCCAATACAATTTTCTATCTCACGCCAGAAGGCATAACCCGCTACTATGGCAACTACGACTACTTCAAGGAAAAACTGGCCGAGCAGGAAATGCTGGCCAAGGGCATAGAGCCGCCAAAGCCCTCCCTCAAGCTGGATTCTCAGGCGACCATGATTCTCAACCGCAAGGACCGCAAGCGGGAGGAAAGCCGCATTCGCGACAGTTTTGCGGACGAGCGCCGCAAATGGGAAAACGCAGTAGCAAAGGCTGAAAAGGAAAACGAGGAACTCCAGGCGGAGCTTTCAAGGATATTCAACGAAATGTCCTCAGGCAGGGCTGATGTGGACTATGCCACCCTCAACAGGCGCCTGCCAGTGGTGCAGCAGGGCATCAAGCTGGCAACGGAACGCTGGGAAGAAGCCTCCCTGAAACTGGAGGATGTTCTGGCGCGCCAGGAGGAAAAACTCAGGCAAGTACGAGGTGAATAACAATGGCTGAACAAGATAATAAACAAATTGATGCAGGCAAGGCGCCTGTCAATGCAATCGGCTTCTGGGGATGGCCTTCGCTGGTGGCATTGCTGGTATTCGCGCTGGACCAGTTAAGCAAAATCGCGGTGGACAAGTTCTTCGAGCAAGGCAGCAGCAGGCCTGTCATACCTGGCCTGTTCGAACTGGTGCACTACCGCAACACAGGCTGCGCCTGGGGCATGTTCTCAGAACACACATGGATTCTTGCGCTGTTCTCCCTTGCTGTGTTCATCGCCATCGCACTCTCCTTCAAAAAACTGTGCGGAAACAGCAAATTCACCGCTCTGGCAATGGCATTGCTTCAAGGCGGCATCGTCGGCAATATGCTGGACAGGGGCCTGCGTTCATCCGTAATCGACTTTCTGGATTTCCATATCGGGACACATCACTGGCCTGCATTCAACATCGCTGATTCGGCAATCTGCGTGGCAGTGGCCCTCATGCTCATACAGTCGTTTTTCCTGGAAAAGAGGAAGCAGGACAAATGAGCATACCCGTCATACTGGGGCCGACTTGCTGCGGGAAAAGCGCCGGGGCCATTGAAATGGCGCAGGAACTTGGCGCGGAAATCATCAGCTGCGATTCCATGCAGGTATATCGTGGCCTTGAAATCGGCACCGCGCAACCCACTGTCCAGGAACAATGCGGCATACCGCACCACCTTATCGGAAACATGGACATTTCGGAGCCATACGATGTGAACCGCTTTCTGGAAATGGCCAAGGCAAAACTAGCGGAACTCAAGGCCAAAGGCAAGCCAGCCATAATCGTGGGCGGCACTGGACTGTATGCCAAGTCCCTGGTCTATGGGCACAATCTACTGCCAGCCGACACTGCAATCGCAGGGCAAATCGCGCAAACGCCCCATTGCGAACTGGAGGCGGAACTAATCTCCGCCGCTGGCAGCAAGGACAAGATACCAAAGGATGTGCTGCTGAATCCAAGGCGTCTGGCACGGGCAGTGGAAGTGCTGCGCATCACTGGCCGCCTTGCCTGGGAAATTCAGTCCGCATACGCAACACCCTCCCCTGACTTCAGGCAGATCATCATAATGCCAGAACTGGAGCCACTGCGCAAACGCATCAGACTGCGCACTGAAAAGATGATTGCAGACGGCTGGATAGAGGAAGCGCAACTGGCCATCGGCAAGGGCCTCATGACAACCCCCACCGCGCGACAGGCACTGGGATACCGCGAAATTGACGACTTTCTGGAAGGACGCGGCACAGCCCACAGCATACAGGACCTCATCGAGCTAATCGCCATGAAGACAGGCCAGTTCGCCAGGCGGCAACTGACATGGTTCCGCCACCAGCACCCAGGAGCAGAAATCATCGGCGCATAGTTGGCGTCCATGTGAGCGCCGCTTCGGCGCTCACATGGACGCCAACTTGCGTGTTTTCGACTGTTGGATTGCCTCACAGGTTGGCCAACAG
>JAFYGL010000384.1 GCA_017543165.1 Victivallales bacterium
ACGCGTACCTTAGTTTGGGATACTTCCCCCACCCACCTTCCGCTTCTAACATAGCCTCTGAAAATCAGGTTTGCAAGGGGCAAAACAAAGATGTATTCATTACTGCACTTTATATGGAATTCAATAAAATTTACTATAATTTTGCCCACTCGGCCTTGGCTGCCGCGTAATGCCCCACTGGTTGATATTGTCATGGCACTGCTGGGGCACGACTATTCGCGGCGATGATCGCCGCGAACAGAACAAGCAGCGTAAGCAACGAATAGAGGTGCCAAGCCAAGCCTTGCCAATATCAATCGGTGAGGCATTACAATCCATTGCGATTTTTCTAAGGATTTTTTCTTTGCGGAATGCTACAAAAGCGGTGGCATGCGTTATATTATGCAAAATTTTAGTGGGGTTGGAAAAGCTGGGTCATTCCAGCATTATGATATCAAGTCAATAACAAGCGAGAGTAAAGATGAGTGAAGAATTGGATTTCGGTAAGTTGTTCGAGGCATCAGCCAGTGGCGTCAAGGCGCAGATCAATACAGGTGAGCGCGTGACTGGAAAGGTCACAAGCATCGGCAAGTCCACGGTGTTCGTGGACCTTGGTGCAATCAGCGATGGCATAATTGACAAGAAGGATTTGATGGACGGCGAGGGGAAACTCAAGGTCAAGGTGGGCGATTCCATTACCGCCGTTTGCATGGGCTGGACTGACGAGGGCTACAAGCTGGCAGTCAAGATGAGCAACAACTCGGTGGACAGTTCCATCCAGGACGCATTTGAGACACATCTGCCCATCGAAGGCAAGGTCATAGAGGAAAGGAAGGGCGGCTTCACCGTGCAGGTGGCTGGCAGCAATGCATTCTGCCCATTCTCCCAGATTGACGCCCGCGGCGTGAAGAAGGAGCCAGCCGAATACATCGGGCAGACCTACAACTTCATGATATCCGAGTTCAGCGATGAGGGCAAGAACATAGTGCTGTCCCGCCGCGTGATTCTGGAGGATGAGGCGAAGAAGATGCGCCAGTACCTGAAGGACATGCTCCAGGTGGGCGATGTGCGCGAAGGCACGGTTGTAAAACTCATGCCATTCGGCGCATTTGTGGATTTGGGTGGCATACATGGGCTAGTCCCCGCCAGCGAAATCGGCTGGTCCCGCGGCATCCGCGTTGAGGATGCGTTGAGCGAAGGCCAGCATGTGACTGTGAAGGTTATCGCATTGCAGTGGGATGATGACCCCAAGAAGGAGCGCATCACTCTCAGCATCAAGCAGGCGGAGCAGAATCCGTGGGACAGGATTGCCGAAGGAAATGACCCGGACTACCAGGTTGGCGCAAAGCGCACAGGCCGTGTCTCCAGAATTGCGGACTTTGGCGTGTTCGTGGAACTGGAGCCTGGCGTGGACGGATTGGCCCACATTTCCCAGCTGGGCCGCGAAGAACGCGTGGAGAAGTGCACCGATGTGTGCCAGGTGGGGGATTCCGTGGAAGTCACGATTCTTGCCGTTGATGCCGCCGCACGCCGCATCAGCCTTTGCTTTGGCGAACCAAAGCAGAAGGACGAGGCACCTGCAGAACTGGACGCCGAGGCCGAGGCGGAAATCGCGGCAAGCAGCGTAGGCGAACTACTGGAAGGCGAGGTGGACAGCGTCAAGCCATTCGGCGTGTTTGTCAAACTGCCCAATGGTCAGACTGGTCTTCTGCATATCAGCCAGATCCGCCTGGAATCCCAGGGGCCTGCCCGCTTCAATGAAATGTCGAAACTGTATCCTCTGCATTCCCAGGTGAAGGTCGTGGTGAAGGAGGCTTCTGGCAACAGGATTTCCCTTACTACGCCAGATGCAATCGAGGAGGAGCAGGAGAAGGAACTGGTGCGCAACTTCAAGGACGAGGGAAACAATTCCTTCGGCACGTTGGATGGTGTTTTTGGAAACCTGAAAATTTGATTTTCACTGGAACAATTGCCTGCGGGGATTGTCTTTTAGCAGGCAATTGAAGAAAGTCAAAGGTTGCAGGCCTTGGGGCCTGCGCAAATTATCAGGGAGAATGGATTATGTCGGAACAGGAAGAAAGAGAAGAAAAGGAGCAGCCACTGGAAGAGCAGGCTGATATTTCGCAGGAAGAAGAGAAAGTCGAGGAAGAAAAGGAGCAGGCAGAGGCCCAGGAAGAGGAGAAGAAGGAGCCTACCCTTGAAGAATTGCTTGCAGAGGAGACGGACAAGCTGCTGCGCCTGAGGGCGGATTTTGACAACTACAGGAAGCGCATGGCCCGTGAGACCGACGAGATACGCGAGCGCTCCAAGATAATCGTGGTGTCGGATTTCCTGCCAGTGTATGACTTCTTCCGCATGGCGATGGACCATGCCGCGCATACTGATGACATCAACGCCCTCAAGCAGGGAATGCAGATGATAATGAACGAATTCAGCCGTGCATTCGAGGAATTGGGCGTCAAGGAAATCGAGGCGGTGGGCAAGGCATTCGATCCTAAACTGCACGATGCAGTCAAGAGCGAGGCAAGTGAAGAGGTCCCAGAGGGAATCGTTATTTCACAGTGGAAGGCAGGATACAAACTGGGCGACAGGCTGATTCGTCCTTCCAGCGTGGTGGTTTCCTCTGGTCCAGCCAAGGAAGAAGGGAAAAAGGGCGAAGACCAGAAGGGCTGAACTTAAAAAATAGATAAATGAGGTAGAAATTATTATGGCAGAGGACTTTTATTCGATATTGGAAGTGCCGCGCAATGCCTCCCAGGATGATATTAAGAAGGCATACAGGCGCCTGGCAATGAAATACCATCCAGACCACAACCCAGGCGACAAAGCTGCCGAAGAGAAATTCAAGAACATCGGCGCCGCATACGAGGTGCTGGGCAATGAGGAGAAGAAGCGCATCTACGACCAGGTCGGCCACGAGGCATATACACGCTCGGGGCAGGGCGGCGGCCCTGGTGGTCCTGGCGGATTCAATGTGGACTTCGAGGATCTGGGCGATGTGTTCGGGAGCATGTTCGGCGACATGTTCGGTGGCGGCGGTGGCAGGCGTGCCCGCGACCCCAATGCCCCCATGCGAGGCAGCGACCTGGAATATAATCTGAGGCTGACTTTCAATGAGGCGGTCAAGGGATGCGTCAAGGAAATCGGCTTCACACTCAAGGACACCTGCGGCACCTGCCGCGGCTCTGGCGCGGAACCTGGCACGTCCCGCAAAAAGTGCCCGAAATGCAATGGCACGGGCCAGATTCTGATGTCCAGGGGCTTCTTCCAGATGAAGAGCACATGCCCGAATTGTCGAGGCGTCGGCAGCGTTGTGGAGAAGCCTTGCCATGAATGCCATGGCGAAGGCAAAGTCAGCCGCAAGAGGTCCGTTAAACTGAATATACCTGCTGGCGTGGACAGTGGCAGCAGGCTGCGCTCCGCTGGCAACGGCGAAACTGGGCGCATGGGAGGTCCAAATGGCGACCTCTATGTTACATTGGTGGTGGAGGAACACCCCATATTCAAGCGCGAAGGCCTCAACCTTTTCGTGGAAGTGCCAATCCCGTTCACAAAGGCCGCTCTTGGCGGCGAAGTGGAAGTGCCTACTATCGACGGGCCTGACAAAATCAAGGTGCCCGCAGGTACACAGAACGGAACTGACATCCGCATGTCGGGAAAGGGCGTGCCTTCTCCAAGCAGCAAGGGACGCCGTGGAGACCAGTTCGTGCGCGTAAACATCGAAGTGCCAGTAAAACTCTCTTCAGAACAAAAGGAGATACTGCAAAAATTCGACGCCAGCTGCACAAAGGACGAACATCCACGCTTCAAGGCATTCATGGACAAAATCAAAAAGTTGTTTAATTAATTATTTGGGGAGGGGGAAGGGCCGTACGGCCCTTCCCCCTCC
>JAFYGL010000385.1 GCA_017543165.1 Victivallales bacterium
AGCCATTCACGGAAAAGCAGTCCAAAAGAACAATGCAAGTGTAAGCGGATTAATGTCAAACACTACTAGATGGGAGAATTGCCCACCCAGTGCGTCAGTCATCCAAGGGAATCATCTTGAACTGCGTGGGATCGATTGTCGTGGTGACGAACTGCTTGCAGAATTCAATCTCGACCGTCCACTTGTCAACTCCGTCCTTGGTGACGAGATGCCCCTCGACTCCTTCCCATATTCCAGACGTGATTAGGAAATGGCCTTCCACGGGGATGTCCGTATGCACCTCCAGTTCCTGCTCGAAGCCCAGCTTCTCGAATATCCTCACGATCTTGATTTCATCCAGCAGCTTGACCTGTTCGTACTGAAGAGGCACGACACGCGCGAAAATTTTGGCGTCGTGTATCAGGTGCATCATGGGGGACGGCAGCTTCAGAAATATATAGGAAGGGAACATCGGGCGAAGGACTTCCCTGGAATAGCTGTACGGGATGCCCTTCTGCGTGAAGTTGTGCACTTTGATGGCTCGCCGCACAGGCAGGTAGCACACGATGCCCCTCTGCCTGCAGAACCTCTCAAGGACGATTTCCTGATTTGGACGTGTATGTACGACGCGTACTATCTCATCCCCCGCAGGATTCAGGATAGCCTCGTCGAACGCGGGGACCTTGAACTTTGAGGGCTTCTTGACCATATATGATTATTGGTGCTATTCTCATTAAATGAGACAAAAGCGGTTGCATGAGACCGAGCAAACTTCACCTCGTCCCAAAACAAAAAAAGTTGCAACGCCACGTGTTTATGCAGGTATTGCAACGTCTATATCGCAAGAGTGGAAAACAGCGCAAGAGCGGTTTTCCAGGACACAGAAAACCACACCGAAAAAGGAAGTGATACCCTCTTTGGCGAGGCCAACTAATGAATTATTGTAATTTAGAAAGAGGCTATGCAGCTTGCTTGTTTGCTTGCCATCCACCATCAAGACGAAGGCAGACGCGTCACTTGGCAAGCCAATCCGTAAAATATTGTCGCTTTGTGACATTCTGTTCGCCTTTGGTGTTGAGGTTTTGTTTTGCCAGGAAAACCAAAATGGCCTCCTCTTTCATAAAAACGCCATAAGATAATATTGAGAACTTGTTTTTCAAGATGAAACGAGGCAGAAAGTCACCTGAAAACCGCTATTTTGCAATCAGCCAGTCCGCCCACTTTCTGGGACCAGCAACGAGGGAGAGGATTTAGCGTAGTAGATTGTTTCATTCCGCCTGGTCCCAGTCCGCATGGCAATATGGGCATTTATGAATGTCCTGCGGCAATCCATTCGGCAGGAGCCATGGACTGCCAGTCTTCGAATATGAAGGGTCAAGCAGGAGGTATGCTATCTTCTTGCCGCATTTGGGGCATGCCAGTTTCCTGGCCTTGCAAAGGCAAAAAGCATTCACCAGAATTGCAACAAGGGTAATTGCCTGGAAGAAAAGTCTTAGAAATAAACTATTATCCCAAGTCAAAAGCAGGCCAACGGGCGCCAAAAATATTACAGGCACGCAAAGCATCTGCATTCGCCGCAGGCGATGCACCGTTGTGTCCACGCATGCCCTGAAGGATGCATTTGTCATTTCCGAAAGCGTTTTGCACTGCTTCATAAGGCAAGTTCATGCATATCCCTTGTTGATTACAATCCAGGCTCCATCGCCCTTTTTAACCAGAATCCAGCTCCAATGGTACAGTTCGTTTGGCTCCCATGCGCCGCCTCCCGCCACTGGTGCCCTGAACACTGAATTGAGGACTATGCAATCTGTGTAACGTTCATTTGCCTCGCGTCCTTTGTTCGCATACTCAAGTTCCTTTTGGCATCTCTTGTCTCCCGCATATTTCAGCGAATAGAGCCTGCAACCAGCCATTTTGTCGAAATCCTCCTTCAATGCGGCGATGGCCAGGTCAATCTCGGCCACAGAATACAGTTGTGAAGTGCCATAGTCCACCTTCAATTCCTTGGTGTTCATGCAAGCGGCATTGCCCAATGCAAGCACCAAAAGCAATGCCAATAATGCAATGCCTCTTCCCGCTGATTTTCTTGTTTTGTTCATGTCTGCCTCCAATTTTACTTATTGTGTTTATGTTTCCTAAGTTTCACTCATTGCGAATCATTGTCACTGGCATTTGCGGCAGGACGCATTATGCAGTAGGCGAGACTCGTGCATATTGCGCCAAGCCCATCTGCCAGCATGTCCTTCTGGGCGTCCCAGATGTCGCCCTGGGAACCCAGGAACAGCGTGCCAGACTGGGCATTGGCAAATACGGCGTAGCACCATTCAATCAGTTCAAATATGGCGGCGAAGCCGAAGATGCTCATTACAGTCAGGAGGCAAAGCAGCCGCCTGCCCTTCACAAGGCCATTTCGCTCCAGATATTCCATTGTCGGGAAGGCGAACAGACCCACCAGAAAATGGCAAAGGCGGTCATAGTGGTTGCGCTCAAAGCCAAAGAAGCGGGTGACCGCGCCGATGGGCACATGCTCAAATGTATAATGCCCGCCTATGGTGTGCAGCGCGAAGAACACGAACATCAGGCAATAGGCTGTATTGGAGAAACGTATGCCCCGCCAGTACATCAGGATTATCACCGCAATGGGTATCCATGCCGTCAGGTTCTCCGCCCACCATACGCTGCGGTCAAGTGGTGCAATGCCCAGCAGAATCGCCTCCAGAATATAGATGAACAGCAGGCATAATGGAATGTTGGATTTCAATTTGTCAGCCATGGTCTATTTTACCTCATTGCGTTCTTTGTCCCAGTTCTCGCAGCAATCCTTCAGCACCTGGGCGTCTTCTGGTGAAAGGAACTGTCCATATTGTTCATAAATGTCCATATAATCAGAGAGATTTTCAACGGTCATGACACGTGCGTCTGCAAACAGGATTGTTGTCCGCGAAATACGTTTGCCGAAGAAAAGGCCCTTCTTTCTCCAATGGCTTCCTATATCCTCAATGACGATGGGCTGTTTTGCGGCATTTTCCTCACGCTCTTTAATGTATGGAACATATCTGTATTCTTTTTTCGTTCCTGGACAACGGATATTTTTTTCCTCCAAATGCATTGTGTTTGCAATTATATTCAAATCGGGAGGGTAATAGCCTTTGTTTTCATCGGCATAGATTACCAGGCCAAGACCAGTCAATTTCAGATAACTTACGCAGGCAGTGTATTTTCCCTTCTCCTTGCCCCATGCGGTATTGGCATTGTTCGCGGCACAGGGAATTGTCAGCATGCATAACACTGCCAAAAGGAAGAACAACACCAGCCACCAGCGTCTAAAATCCCAGAAGCACTTTTTCTTCACTTCATTTGCCTCCAGGCATGCCATCCATTCCTTGCCGCCGTCAGGGAAGTCCTTCCTGTCCAGAATTGTCACAATAGTCCGCTTGTGCAGCAAGGCAATATAGTCCTTCATGCAGAAAAAATGGGTATAGATGCGGTAGTCGACCTTGCTGTGGTTTTCCCCGCAGGACGTCTCCATGAAACTGTCAGCCAGGTGAATTATCGTGGAGTGCTCGAATGCCCCCCTGCGTCGGAACAACTCGCGGTACATCCGCCATGTCCTGGGCCAGCTGCTCAACAGCCCGATTAAGAAAAGCGCGGCAACAACGAACACAAAGAAACGGACCTCTGGAAGATTGAGACCAGCCAAAATGTTGATGAGAATATAAAGCAGGCACAGGACATAACCAGGCGCGGCAAAGGCAAAATGCACCTTGCGCCATTTGCGCTTGCCCTCAAATTCGTTCAAATGATGCTCAATTGTCAAGTCCATATTCAATCTTGCCTTTGAAACGCCCCTTGCTCTCTTGCCATTGACCTAAATATACTGGAAATGACAACTTTGCAAACAACCGCATGGAAACATCGCGTCCAGACGCGCGGCCAATGGCCGCGCGGACAACCGCGCCACACAATTATGCTTCCACAGAAAAAGTCAGTTTCCTTGAGCCTTTTTCCTGTATTGCATCCATTCCTGGCAAGGCAATATTGGCAGTCACGCCTCTGGGTATGGTGAAGTTGCATACGATTTTCCGCCTTTCGCGACGCCATTCGCTGCGGATTATTCCAAAGCGGGATTTGTAGCACGCGCTGAAACTATCCAGTTTCTTCGGGAAGCAAGGCTTGATATCGACTGTCCTGAAGCCAGGGGCTTCAAACACTGGATTCAAGCCGCCCAGGTAGCGGAACATCCACGCGGATATGTCCCCGAACATAATGTGGTTCCTGGAGCCGAAGCCGTTCCAGCGTTCCCACAAGGATGTGGCGCCCTGCTCCACCTGCCAGCCCCATCCAGGCTGCTTTGTCTGCGTCACCACCTCGTATGCGTCATCCACATAGCCATATTCAGCCAGCATGCGCGGCACGGTCTTGGCGCCGATCATGCCGAACAAGGCCCTGTGCCCATCCTTGCGCACGACTTCCGCCAGCCTTGCAGCAACTGCGGGAATGTTCTTTTCCTCCACCAGTCCCAAACATAGCGCCGTCGCCAACGCGGTGGCGGAGCCATTTTCGTATGTGCCGTCCCCATTGTAGAACTTGGCATTGAATGCCTTCTTGATGCGGGAGGCAAGTTTCTTGTACTCATTGACAAAAGCCTCGCCCTTGTCGGGATACAGCTGCTGCATCCGCACTGCGTCCTGATAGTAGTAGCAACTGGATGTCAATTGATTCGAGGTCATGTCATATTCGTTCCAGGGACACCAGTCACCCAGTCCAAAGTCCAGCAAATCACCAACTGCCATGGACTGCATGTAATCCATAAGTTTTCTCTGCTGCTCATAGAAGCCAGTCCTTATGTTCTCGTCGCCAGAGAAAAGATATGCGCAATAGGGATACTCGAACAAAATGGAATCATACACAGGCCCATTCAGGCGATGATAGTACTTGCCAGTATTGGGCGCCATTCCAGGCATCTGGCCATTTGGCCACTGCACATCCGACAGCAAGTGCATGAAATTGACAAATGCATTGCGCGTGTTGAAATTCCAGCAGCCAGTCTCCGCCGCAAGTTGTGCGTCGCCAGTCCAGCCGTTCTTCTCGCGATGGGGGCAGTCTGTTGGAATGCCCACAAAGTTGGAAAGAAAACTCTGCCTGGTATTGCGTTGCAATGCCTCCAGCATCTTGTCCGATGTCTTAATCTGCCCGACTTCCTCAAATGCGGTATGCACAAATTGCGCCTCCACCTCCAGGACTTCCGCCTGGTCCAGGTTGAACAGTTCCACATACCTGAAGCCATGGTAGGTGAAGCATGGTTCAAACACCTCTTCCTCCCCTGTGCCAGCCAGAGTGTACTGGTCCCATTGGAACTGGGCGTTTTTAATGCAGTTGTCTATTTCGCTTCGCTCTATCCTGTAGGAATCCGGCACCACCAGTTCCGAATAGCGCAGCCAAATGCGCTGCCCTGCCTTGCCACGAACCTTGACGCGGCACCAGCCAGACATGTTCACGCCAAAGTCGTAGGTCATTATCTGGTAATGGACGTAATGCACAGCCACTGGCTTGATGCTTTTCATTACTTTGCATGGCTCTATTGTCTCCTGGCAAACCAGACCGCCTGGTGGCGTGCAACGGGTTGCCTTCTTCCAGTCGCTGTCGTCAAAATCGGCCTCCAGCACGCCCTTTATGCGCAGGCGTCCATCCTCGTGCTGCCCGCTGCGGAGCTGGTTGTATGTAATATGGCTGCCAGCCACCTTCCAGCTGTCATCGCTGGAGGCGACAATTTCGCCATTGACCTCGATGTCGCAAAGCAGTTTTGGCACATCACGCCAGGTCGCGTAAAAGAAGTTCCAGTTGCTTTGCACATTCTCGTTGTAAAGCCCGTTTCCAAGCAGCACAACAACGGCGTTCTTCCCTGCATGGAACAATTTGCCCACGTCGTAAACCACATAGCTCACTCTCCTGTCAAACTGGGACATCACAGGAGCAAGCACCCTGTCATCAGCCTTGACGCCATTGACATAGAGCACATGATAGCCCAATCCGCAAAGGTATATCTTCGCAGACTCTATCTTCTTGCGGCATGTCACAACTTTCCTGAAATATGGGGCGGGGCCGCCCTCTGGCGTAGCCGCGCCTGGCACATTGGCCGCATTAAGCCAATGCCCTGACCACTGCCGCGTCACCGCTTCAACTGTCTGCAACTTCTCACTCATAAAAACCTCCAATCTTCATTTCAACGAGGCGCAGGGCACAAACGGGGCGGCTGAAGCCACCCCCTTCGATAGGCCTCTTCTCGGAGGGGGCGGCTTCAGCCGCC
>JAFYGL010000386.1 GCA_017543165.1 Victivallales bacterium
GGAACAAGTTTTTTATTACTTTTTATCAAATTCCATATAAAGTGTAGTAATGAAGACATCTTTGTTTTGCCCCTTGCAACCCCGAACTTCCTGGCTTATGTTAGTAGCGGATGGTGGGTGGGGGATGCTACCCATTACAATGTACGCGCACGCGAAGTGGCTTACGAAACTGGCGGTATTTACCTACCCTCATGGGGAACAGAGCATTATGCTAATATCCTACCACCTGGAACTCCAGTGAGGGCAAAAGCCACTTCTGGGCTGGCTGGGCGGTGAAGCCAGTGGATGCCGTTTTGGTGTATATGCGGGTGCGTTGGCCTGCCGCCTCCACCTTGAGCATGGGGTATGCCCTCTGCATGTCGTCCTGGCCTGTCACGATAAGAGCCTGCCCCTGCCACTTGCATTTGGAGATATCCGCGTCCACCTCGAACCAGGAGGATTCCATGCCCTCATTGCCGATTGCAAGTATCTTGCCAGAAAAGGCCGCCTTCCCGCATTGCAATGCCTTGCCTCCAGCCTTCAACTTTGTGCCCTGGAGCATGAATGTGCTGCCGTCGCACAGCACAGCCGCCACTGCCGCATCCGTCTCGATGCCCGCAAAGGCGGTATTTGCCCCTTCTGCGAATATCACAATGTCCGTTCCCAATGTGGTATCTATCTGCACAGCGGCGGCTCCGTCTGGCAGTTCAATAAACTGCATGCCCTTGACCAACTGCCGTCCTTCCTTGTAGCCGCAGAACACACTGGCAAATGTGTCCAGTTTCGGTCCTTTGCGCAGGCGCCTGATGTATGGCAAGGTGGCGCCCCTGTCCTTGTTCTGGCTGTCCCGTTGCCCCCAATCCTGCTTTATGCTTGCAGCCTCGCCTTTTGCACCTGGTGAGAATGCGGTAAATCTATAGTCGCCTGCCAGTTTCCAGGTGATTGACCATGGATTTGCGCCATCAGGCGCATTGTTCTGCATTGGCGGCATAACCTCGAAGTCATTGTTGGGTCCATGGAAAATGTATTCACGACGTTTGCCGCCCTGCGCCTTGAACAAGTCCAGCAGATAATCGCCATGCTCGCCGTGGGAAATCTGCAATATGGTGCGCTGGTATGTGCTGGCCTGCTTGTATGCCTGGGAACTGGCCCGCATTGCCTTGATGCGAGGCGTGGCGGCATAGAAATGGAAACTGCCATTGCGTCCCTTGCTTTCCTGGTCCCTGCCGTCAACCAGCACAAGATTGTGCGCCAGGGTGCGGACTGTCATCTTCTTGTCTGGATGGTCCCACAGGTATCCCAAGTCTCCAAGCAACTCGTGCCCGTCCTTCCAGTAATATAGGTTCAGGCTGTCCCTATGGTGGTGTATGCCCCAGTTGGATGCGTTCAGCACTATCATGGCCTGCCGCCCGTCCTTGCCCAGCCTGAAGATGCCCTGTGCCAGATACGGGAATACCTTGTCAGGCAAAGTAAAAGTTGCATCCTTGTCGCCCTGCTGCCCGCCATAGAAAACCGAGACATTGCCATGATTGCTGAATATGCGGAAGGCCTCGTCCCGCAAGGCGGAATATTCGGGCCTTGGGAAGTTCAGCGCAATCAGTTCCGCGTATGAAGGGAGAATCTTTGTTGTCTGATAAGAATCCGCGATTGGCGGATATAGCAAGTCGCCCTGCAATGTCCACACCATCGCCTGCCAGCACTCGCCAAAACGGGTTTCCTGGCAGGCATTGAAATGCGAGAGGCGGCGGGCATTGGCAGGCGGAGTGTATGCATCTGGTTCGCTGTAGTCCCGCAAGATATAGGCGAATGGAACCAGGCCAGCCATGGTCATGTTCGCGTATGCGGCGGATTCGGAGGTGCCGCCGTCCTTCAAAAACCACCCGTCCACAGCCTGGGCAAAGCCATTTAGCGCGAAGCGCAGCATGTCTGGTATGCCCAGGACGACGCCAATTGCCGCCGCACCCGCCATATTGGAGACGGACTTGTTGTTGATGCTCTTGTCCGCGCAGAGCAGATATGCCAATTCCATAAGCAAATCCTCCTCTATGTGCCTGCGCTGCTGAGTGTCATAGAGCGGCTTGCCTTCCTTGTCCTTTGCATCGTAAGAAATGTCGTATGCCTCGGCGCAGATTTGCGCTGGTCGCCCATCCATTCCCGCAGTGGTTGTCCTTGAGGCGGACCAATATCCAGTATGCAGCCTGCGGTCAGGCTTGTTTGGTTTGGTGACAATCTCGTCGCAAGGCAGTTCGAACAGGTTTTTCGCCGCCTCGCGTGGTGAGCAGTCCGCATATTCGTTGTAGGTGTATCCTGCCCTGATGAGGTACTTTGGCACCCTGTCCGCCAATTTAAGCAGGACAAGCCTGATGGTCTCCGCATATTCTGGCTTGGGATTCAATGCGTAGGCCCTGGTTAGTGTATTCAGGCCAGACAGCACATGGCTCAACTTGTTCTTGCGAATGACACCAGACGGACTGGACAGCGATTTGTACTTGAAGCACTCGAATGGCTCGGTGTCTATGAACGTGAAGACCTGTTCAGGGTCCCACTTGCTCTGTATGCGGATTGTCTCAGGATATTTTTCGTTGGGGAATATGGTTTTGCAGTGCGGGCACAGCAGCTCGTCAGGCGTCTTGTAGTTCCATTTCCAGTCATTGTTTGGAAGCCAGCGCAGCCCCTTGTCTCTGCATGCAGGGCATGGCGTTTGGCCGCCAGGCGTGGTGCGCGGAATTGTCATATCCAGATATTCTGGGGTAAATTCGCTGACTATCCTGTCTCCTGCCCTGCCAGCGGTTCCAGCAAATCTTCTTGCCCACTTGAATCTTGCCATATTGTTCCTGGCATTCTCCAAATCCTGGGGCTTCAGGACCGAGGCGGGATGCACCACCTCACCGCCAAAGCGCTGCCACTGGCTGATATCGTCGCATTCATTGTATGGGTAGTACAGTTCCGCTCCAATGGCAAAAGCCACTATGGCAAACGCCAGCAGGAAAGGCCGTGATATTCGCATTGATTGCCAGGTCATTTTTCCACTCCCACTCATCTTTCCAAATTACTTGCAACGCATTCTGGCTGGGTGTGTGCCTTGCGACTGGCCGTCGCTACTACGGACTGTCGCAAGGCACGCGACTGGCGGTGGGGACGCCTACTGTGCCAATTCGGCGGCCAGCACGGCGATTTCCGCCTTGTTCACGTTGTTCATGGCGGACTTGATGGTGACATTGTGGTCGGCGAACTTGATGTCCTTGCAGTTTTCCAGCAGACCGCGCATGACCTTCATTGCCATTGGAGACCAGCTGCCATTCTCGATGAAGGCGACGGTGCGCTTCTGGAAGCCCCTGTCGGTCAGATGCAGGATGAAGTCCCTCATGTAGGGGAATATGCCTGCGTTGTATGTGGTGGTGGCAAGCACCAGTTTGCCATAGCGGAACGCATTTTCCACTGCCTCTGCCATATCGTCCCTGGCAAGGTCCATGACCTCCACCTTCTGGCATCCATTCTCCTTCAGTTTCTCCTCCAGCAGTTTCACAGCCTCGCGCGTATGGCCATAGACACTGGTGTACGCGATGGCGATGCCCTCTGTCTCAACTGCGTATGTTGACCACTTCTGGTAGAGGTCCAGGTAATATCCCAGGTTCTCCTTCAGGACAGGGCCGTGTGTCGGGCAGATTATGCTGATGTCCAGCCCAGCGGCCTTCTTCAGCAGAGCCTGCACCTGGGGGCCGTATTTGCCCACGATGCCGAAGTAGTACCGCCTTGCCTCGCACGCCCAGTCCTCCTCCACATCCAAGGCGCCGAATTTGCCGAAGCCATCCGCGCTGAACAGGACCTTGTCCGTTGAATCGTATGTGACGATGACCTCTGGCCAGTGCACCATTGGCGCGGTGACAAATGTCAACTGGTGCTTGCCCAGGGAAAGTGTGCTGAGTTCGCCCACCACCATCTGCCTGTCGTTCCAGTCATTTCCGAAGAAGTTCTTCATCATTGTGAAGGCCTTTGCGGAGGAGACGATGCATGTATCTGCATATTTCTCCATGAAAGCGGCGATGCTGCCTGCGTGGTCTGGCTCCATGTGCTGGATTATGAGGTAGTCTGGCTTGCGCCCAGCGAGGGCCTTTTCCACGTTGCCAAGCCACTGCTGCGTAAAATGCGCGTCCGCAGTATCGAAGATGGCAGTCTTTTCATCCAGGATGGCGTATGAGTTGTAGGCCATGCCATTCGGCACGACATACTGACCTTCGAACAAATCCACATCGTGGTCATTTACGCCAACGTAAACAATGTCTTTTGTAATTTCCATGTTTGTCTCCTTATGCTTATGCACGCCAAAGTGGCGCGCACTCAGGTTGATTGTGATTTTGAAATCTGGGTTATCATTCTGTGTGCGATGCTGCCTGGCGCGGGTATCCTGGGTAGCCTGTCCAGGGGGAACCACTGTATGTCGGTAAGTTCGCCGTCATTGGGGACTGGCTCGCCGCTGTCATACTCCGCTGTCAGCCCCAGCATAAGGCTGTTGGGGAATGGCCACGGCTGGCTGTACAGGTAGCGCAGGTTCTTTACGCGCAGGTTGGTTTCCTCGAAAATCTCCCTGTGGACCGCTTCCTCCACGGATTCTCCCGCCTCCACAAAGCCCGCAATCAGGCTGTACACCCTGTCGGTGAAGCGCCTGTTGTTTGCCAGCAGCAGTTCATTGCCCCGCAGAATGGCGACTATCACGGCTGGCGCAATCTGTGGATAGTAGAGTGCGCCGCACTTGTCGCATTTTGCGGCCAGGTCGCTGCTGGAGAAATCCATCCTGCCGCCGCAGCGCCCGCAGAAAATGTGCCGCGAGCGCCATTCCGCCAACTCGCGGCAGCGGCTCACTGCGCTGGCAACGCCAGCCTCCTGCGTCACGAATACGTTCCTGCACTCCACGGCAAGCAGGCCAGGCGGCACGGCGGCGGCCTGCATCCCCCAGCAGTCATGTCCATTCAGATTGCCGCCCAAGACAAGCTGCTCTTTCTCGCCGATGTAAGTGCGCAGTTCCGCCGCCCTTGGCAGACGCGCACCATCAGCACACATAAAGACGCATTTTCTGTCAAACAGAACAATTATGTCGTCATCGGGAAGAGAGGCAATGCGCTCCTCCCTGTTTGTCTGGTTGACTGTGAACATCCTAGTTGGCGGGCTTGAAATTCTCCTTGCCTACGCCGCAGATGGGGCACACCCAGTTGTCTGGCAACTGCTCAAATGGAGTGCCCGCTGGAATGCCGTGCTCGGGGTCGCCCTTGGCGGGGTCGTATTCTGCCTTGCAGATATCGCAGACGTATTTCTGTGTCGGGGAACCCGTGGCGGCTGGCGCGGCTGGCGCGGCGGACGGCTCCAACTTCACAAAGTCAGATGCTGGATGCTTGCACAGCGGGCAGATGAAGTCCGCAGGCAGTTCATCGCCTTCGTACACATAGCCGCATATCGTGCAGACATAGCCTTTCTTCGCGCTGGTGTTCTGGGCGCCTGGCTTCGGCTTCACATTGGCGTGGTAGTAGGCATACGTCATGGATGCGCCTGTTCCCAGTTCCATTGCCTCAGTGACATGGCAGATGAACATGCCGTGGCTTTCCATGTCAACATAGTCCTCGGCCTGCAATGAGATAAAGGCGTTGCAGTATCTGGTGAGGACAGGCAGTCCATTGGCGGAACGGAGGAAGTTGGTGTCCGCCAGCTTGTCCACATCCCTGCCGCTGCGGAATCCGAAGTCCTGGAACAGGGAGAACGGTGCATCCTCCGACAGGACGTTGATGTTCATCTTGCCTGTCTTGCGGATGAAGTCATGGGAGAAGTTCGCCTTGTTGATGGACACTGCATACAGATTGTTGGAGACCTGCATCACCGTGTTGCAAATCATGGCATTGTCCTTCTTGCCGTCAGACATCGTGATGACATACAGGCCGTAGCTGATCTTTGTCAGCGCAATCTTGTCTATTTTTTCCATGTTGTTTTTGCTCCTTTTTTTATGTGGGCGCCGAGGCGGCACCCACTCAGGTTGTCTTGGCGGGAACACGCCAAGAGCATTATAAATATTCTACTCCAGAATCAAGGACTGGAAGCGGTCGGGCTGGTGGTAGTTGAGGATGGTGAGAGGTGCCCAGGTGATCCAGTGTGGGTGGCTGGTCTTGTCCGCGCACTTGTAGAAGTTGGCAGTCCATTCCTGGCCATTGAGGGATTCTATTTTGCCGCAGTATGGCTCTATCGCCTCCACGGGGATGGTGAACATGACCTGCCAGTTGACGGGTTCGGTGATTTCAGGGTCGATGACATGCGGCAGAGTGGTCTTGACCGTGACCAGGTTGCCGTATTCAGGCGAGACCTTGTAGTATTCCTTGAAGCCGTGTTCCGTGCGTGTGCAGTCCGCCACATAGTAGAACAGATATGTTCCGCCTGCGCTCATTTCCAAGTTGAAGTAGCCTGGGCCCACATTGGGTTTGAAGAAGAATTCCACGCAGGAATCCTGGCAAACGCTGTCCTGATATGTGGTTGCGACGGCACGTACATAGCGGTCCTCCACGGAATACAGGCCGTAGATGTTCCTGTCGTCATGCAGCAGCCTCAATGTGATTTTGGGATGATGCTCGCTGCTTTTCGGGGCCACGAATGTAAGTTCAGCCACGTCTGCCGCGGCAAAGTCACTTTCCCTGAAAAGCGGAACCTTTGTTGTCTTGCGAACGATGTATTGCATTTTCATTTCCTTGTGTTGATTGTTGTTGCCTAGAAACATAACGATTGCGGAGAATTTAACTCCACTGGCACAATAAACCAACCCTTTGCCCAAAAATAAATGAGTTCAGGTGTTTATTTTCCTCGTTTAAGGTACATATTACACTTCATTTAACCGCAGATATATCAGACATTATGGCATTCAGCATATTTCATCATAAACTGGAAGGGCAGAAACACCAGAGCGCCGTCCCCAAACGGCACGGCATGGACATGTGCAACGGGCCACTGGGCATGCAGATAATCCTGTATGTCATTCCGCTCATTCTTACCTGCCTTTTGCAATTCACATTCCATGCGGCGGATATAATCGTGGTGGGGCGCTATGCCTCGCACCGAGCCATGGCCGCCGTGGGCTCGTGCGGCGCGTTCTCCCACATCATGATCACATTCTACCTGGGGCTTTCCACGGGTATCAACGTGATTGTGGCCAGAGCATACGGTGCCAAGGACAATGCAACCCTGTCAAATGCAACCCATACCGCAATAATGACAGGCTTCCTTTGCGGGCTGCTGGGCACTGTGATAACATTCATCATCGCCAGGCCCGTGCTGAAACTGATGCAGACGCCTGACGACGTGATAAACCTGGCGGCAAGGTACATGCACCTCTATGGCCTTGGACTGCCTTTCATGATGGTGAACACCTTCGGCAGTTCGGTGCTTCGGGCGGCTGGAGACACAAGGCGCCCAATGTACTTCCTCATGATGGGCGGCATTGCCAATGTGCTGCTGAACATGCTGCTTGTCATTGTGTTCCACTGGGATGTGGAGGGCGTCGCCGTGGCGACTGCCGTGTCACAGGTGATATGCGCCGCCTTGACCGTGCAGGCACTGCGCCATGCAAACGACGCGTCGCGCCTGCACCTGAAGAAACTGCGCATTCACAAGAACATATTCCTGGAAATGCTGCGCATCGGCATACCCTCGGGATTCCAGAGCAGTTTCTTCTCCCTGTCCAACATGGTGATACAGTCATCCGTAAACAGTTTTGGCTCGCTGTGCATGGCGGGCTGCGCGGCGGCCTCCAATGTGGAGGGCATTGCCTACTCTGTTTCAGCCAGTTACTACCATACGTCCCAGGCCTTCGTAGGGCAGAACTACGGCGGGCGCAACATCAAGCGCATCAAGCGGAGCATATTCCTGTGCGGCGGCGGCGCACTGCTGCTGGGCACCACACTGGGCCTGATCATGATATGCTTCGGCAGGCCCATCCTGGGCTTCTACAACTCGAATCCAGAAGTCATCGAATGGGGCATGAAACGCCTGTACATGATACTGTGCTACTATGGGCTCTGCGCGGTGATGGATGTGGAGAGCGGCTCCTTGCGGGCGCTGGGCTACTCGACGACAACCATGGTATCCACCCTGCTGGGCTCCTGCGTGCTGCGCATCGTCTGGGTGATGACCGTGTTCCAGTGGAAACATTCCCTCAGCTGGCTCATAGCCTGCTATCCTGTGTCCTGGCTTTTCACTTCATTCCTCAGCGGATTCATCCTGTACCACGCATATAAAAAGACCAAGAGGCTTTTTCTAGCAAAATAAGGAGACATCATGGCACCTACGCCCCTTTTCAACTACAGACACGACAGGCTTCCAAACACCGCCATCTTCCTCAGCGGCAGCGGCAGCAATGCGGAAAAACTGCTGCAAACACTCCAGAAACTGGACAAGCCAGTGCTGAATGTGGCCGCACTGGTGACCGATGCGCCAGAAACCAGCCGAGCACGGGAACTGGGCAAACTCTTCTCAACCCCAGTCATCGAGCACGACATCAGGGAATTCTACTTCAGCAGAGGCGAAACGCGTGTGTCCATCGCAACGCCCAGAGGACAGGAACTGCGGGAAATGTGGACAGATTCCCTCAAGGAAAAACTGGCACCGCTGAATCTGGACTTCGGCGTGTTCGCTGGCTTCGTTCCATTGACCAACCTGACACAGGAACTGCCATGCCTCAACGTGCATCCTGGCGACCTGACATACCTGAAAGACGGCCAGCGTCTGCTGGTGGGACTGCACACAATCCCCGTGGAAAGAGCCATCGTCGAAGGGCTTGACTACATGCGCAGCAGCGTCATACTGGTGGAGCCATACTCGGGCAGCGGCGGCGAAATGGATTCTGGGCACATACTGGGCCTCTCGCCAAAAGTACCCATTGACTTCATGGGAAAGGACAGGCAGGCACTCATCGACTGCCTGGCAAAACGCCCTGCAAAACGCCCAAAGGCTGGCTATGGCGACGAAATGGAGCAGGTCTCCACATTCAACCAGAACCGCCTCAAGGAAGGCGGCGACTGGATAGTCATGCCCCAGACCGTCATCGCATTCGCACAGAACCGCTTCACCGCCGAAGGCAAGCAACTCTACCTGGACGGCAAGCCAGGCAGGCTCGTTCTATAAAGTGGACTGTGGACTGTGGACTGTGGAC
>JAFYGL010000387.1 GCA_017543165.1 Victivallales bacterium
CTGTATCTTTTCCCTGGCACGTATTGGCGTTTTTCCTTCCCCCCTTGGCTGGTGCCCGCGGCGAAAGCCGCGGGTACCAATCCCTCCTCCCTGTATCTTTCCCCTGGCACGTATTGGCGTTTTTCCTTCCCCCCCCTTGGCTGGTGCCCGCGGCGAAAGCCGCGGGTAGATGCGCCTCGCCAGTGGCCCGCCAATATCAATCGGTAAGGCATTACCATGGAATTACTATTCTGCAAGAGATAAAAAACAGTTGCAAAACCTTATTTCAAAGCTTTGCCTTACTCCAACTTCAACTTGAGTGAGTGCCGCTTCGGCGCTCGTTTAGGCAGTTGTTAATTACCTCATGTGAAATGAATTCTAATTTTGGGGCATTTTTTTGCTTTAGGGGCTTGACACGCCCTTTTTTTTGTTAAAATTCATTCAACGTTGAATTAAACCGTTTTTCTGGAGAAAAGAGAGAATGGCAATGGGAAGAAATGGAGTGACATTGAAGGACATAGCGCAACGCTGCGGAGTGACGCCCACAGTGGTTTCCGCCATATTGAACCACCGCAACGGGCGCATAAGCTGTTCGCCAGCCAAGCGCGAGGAGATAACAAGGGTCGCCCGCGAGATGAACTACAGGGTGAATCTGCTGGCGCGTTCAATCAGGCAGCGCCATGTGCCCATTGTCGGCATGCTGATACATATTGAGATAAAGGACGACTTTGCCCTGAATCTCCACATCAACTCCTATCTGACGGATATGACATACGTGTTCAACAGGCATAATCTTGAAGTGCTGTACATTCCATATTCGTCCGAGGCGGAGCAGTTGTCCCGCTGCCATAAACTGGTGGAGAATGGTCTTGTTGGCGGGCTTATCATGGATATCATACCAGACAGCCATGGGGATATATGCAGTTATTTGAAGGAGGCTGGCATTCCATATTATATCCTGGGCTGGCCAAGGCAGGACGGGCTTGTGTGCGCATATTCGACGATGCCTAAACTGGACGGCATCATACAGCGGAAATGCGAGGGCAAAAAACTTGAACGCTGTGTTCAGGTCATAGGCCAGAAAGGCATTTTCCAATGCAGGGAATACCCATTTGCAGATGGCTACATGTGGCATACGGCGCCACATTCCCTGGAATATGAGCAGTCCTTGTCAAAGGACACATTTTATGCCTTTTTTGGAATGCGCCCCTACATTGACGCGGTGGCTCTTGGCTTCAATCCACGACATTATATGGTTCTGGAAGACAGCAGGCTGCTGACCTACATGCCTTGGGAAATAGAAGTGCTTGTTGTCTCAAGAACCCGCGAAACATCGACAAAGTTCTGCCTGGCGGCGGAGGCTCTCTCAAAATGGGTGAACGAAAGCATTCCCCCAGAACACCAGACCATCCATGTGGATGACAATGACATAGATTATGAATTCAAGACTGCCAATGGCAAAGGGGCTTGCGACAAATGATTGACTTGACTGGACATCCGTTCTTCCAGACCTGGAAAGACCCGGGGACAGGCGCCTTGTCCTGGGTTCTTGTCAAACGCGCGGCGCCAATACAGTTTCCGTTCTACTTCACCAACCCCTGCATCACCCGCAACGGAAAATACATGTTTTTCTATGCGGCATTTCCGCCGACAAAGGGGCTTTTCCTGGGCAGGGTCGCATTGGATCCCCGCAATCCGGAAATCACATGGTATCCCCAGGCGATGTTCACAGAGGCGTCGCCGATGATTGCACCTGACGATTCAGGCGTGTATTTCATGTCCAAAGAGGAACTTTGCTTCATGGACATGGAAGGGCGGGTGCGCATTGTGGGCACCGTGCCAGCCGAATACATCGACAACCGCTATTTCTACCGCGGCTCAACCCATCTTTCAATGTCATGCGACGGCAAATGGTTCTTCCTTGATGGCGAGGTGGGCAACGTGTGCTTCGCTGCTTTGATGTCCACTGACACAGGTGAATTCAAACTGCTGCATGAATTCTCATTCTGCTGTGACCACGGCATGTTTTCCCCTGTGAACCCCACGCAGATTCTTCTTCCCAGGGACTGGAGGCGTGACCGAATCACTGGCAGATACGAATATATGGAGCAGAGACTTTGGGTCACTGACATTGACCAGACCTACTACCGAAACTTGCGCCCAGATGTCTGGGAAGGACACAATGGCACTGACACTGCGCACGAATGGTGGAGCAATGACGGGCTTGTATGCTATGTGGACTATATGCAGGGCGTATTCGAATGCAATCCCGACACGCTGGAGACAACGCATGTCTGGAAACGCCCTGTCTGCCATGCGCATTGCAACCAGGACAGAAGCATTTTCTGCGCGGACCAGACGCCATACGCCTGGAATGACAGGCCGCTGGAAATACTGCTGTATGACAGCGCAATGACATTGAGAAGCGGATAGTCTCCGCCATGCCCAAGCCATGCCGTCCCAGGTCGCCATACCATCTTGACCCGCATCCGCATTTCTCGCCCGACGGCTCTGTCGTGGTTTACATGACTACCGTGCTAGGCGGGATTGACGTGGCCGTTTCACCAATAAGTCAATTTTTATAACAAATATAGTCAAGGCGAAAAACAAATTACATTGGAGAAAGAGAAAATGAAGACAAGAATGAAGTTTACTCTCATTGAATTGCTGGTTGTAATCGCGATTATTGCCGTGCTTGCTGCAATGCTTTTGCCTGCCTTGAGCAAGGCAAGGGCCAAGGCCAGAAGCGTCAGTTGCCTTAGCAACTTGAAACAGATTGGACTGGCATATCTGGAGTATGTGCATGACAGCGATGACTGCCTGGTCCCATGGAAAAATGATGAAACCGCCACTGCGACTACGTGGGTTTCACTGATAAGGCCATATCTTGGACTTTCAAATGCAGCTTCCGCAAACGGCACTACCGCGTCGCCGCTTTTCTGTCCTGATTCAGAGACATACCCCAATGAGACATGGGGACCTTATTGCAAGGACCAGGGGCATTTCGTCACCTATGGCCTGAATCTATTACTGGTGCCTGGTGACGGCAACATAAAAAAGACGCCGCATATCTCAAGAATCATGTTTCCGACGCAGACATCCCCGATTATGGATTCACGCAACAAGAACAGGACATATCTCAGCGATACTGGCGAAGAATATCTGAATATAATGCGCCATCCACGCAGCAGGATCAATGCCCTGCTCGTCGATGGCCACGTTGAGGATTTTGATTTGAGCTACATGCGCGCCACGCGTGATAGTTATGGCACGGACCGCACTGGAACCATTTTCTTCCGTGGACATAAATCTCCAGGCGCGTCCTTCTGGACCAACGCCAATCTTGGCTACTAAGGAGGAATATTAAAAATGGCTAGACATGCTTTTGCCGTAGTGCTGGTGGCTTTGCTTGGCCTGCTTGCCGCTGACGACACACTTCTGTTCCATTTGAATTTCGACTCGTACTTCACTGTCGCCGATGTCGCTGGCGGCAAGGCTGAATCCGTGAATTTCGAGAGGGACCTGCAATTGAGAATGTGCCCTGGAATAGACGGCAAAGGCAATGCCCTCAAGCTGAATGGCAGGGAATTCTGCGCATACAAGATGAAGGGCAACTTCGACACCCGCAGGGGGACGGTGAATCTGTGGTGCAGTCCCCAGAACTGGTCATTGGCTGAAAAGACGCAGAATGTGTTCTTCGAAGCCAAGCAGGCGGATTTCAGGCTGCTCCTGTACAAGTTCGTCAACACGCCCTATATATGCGTCTATTTCCAGACCCGCAACTTCGAGGTGGTGAATGCAAAAATCAACACTGCAGACTGGGGTAACGGCCAATGGCACATGCTTACTGCGACCTGGGACAATGAACGCCTGCGTGTCTATGTGGATGGCAAGATGCCGCCTTCGCACAGACCAGGGAACATGCAGCCAGCCATTCCAGAGAAGGTGTTCAATCCTGAAAAGACGCTTCCAGACGTATCGGAGCATGGTGTAATCGGACTGGGCAATCTGTTCCAAGGATTCAGCGGTTGCAAGGAGACAGAGGAGACCTCCTTCAATGAACTTTCCATATACAAGCGTGTGCTTTCTCCCGTGGAGATTGAGAATCTCTATGAAAAGATACGTCCTCCACGCAGGGATGCCAGCAGACCAGTGGTTCTTACCGTTCCCAAATGCAAGTCGGTTCCAATTCTGGATGGCGATGTCACCGATGATGAATGGAGGGATTCCGCCCATATCCCGCTGAAGGTAGTGTACAAGGGAGCAAACCATACATTGCAGTCAAGTACAAAGGTCCGTCTCAAGACAGTGGGAGAAAGCCTTTACATCGGCTTCACGACGGACCAGCCCCTGACCAAAAGGCAATTCACCAGGCTTGACGAGAAGGTTTACAATGACGATTCCCTGGAGATATTCTTTCGGGATGACGAGAAGCATGAATATTGGTTCAATATAAACGCCAATGGCGCCATTCTGGATGCCAGGGATGACAAGGTGGAATGGAACAGCGGGGCCAAGGCGGCTGGCAGGCCGCTTGAAAAGGGCTGGAGCGCGGAAGTGGCAATCCCCCTTGCATCAATAGGCAGCCCTGTTCCAGGAAGGCAATATCGTGCGAATATGCATGCGCTCAATTTCAGCAATGCGCCAAATTATTATTTGAGTTGGAGTGGTTCTCCCGAGACCCGCGCCAGTTCAGGAAGCAATTTGCTTATGTTCGCGGAAAACGAGGAATGCGTTTCTGTGGAAAAACTCGGGGACATCTATGGCGGCAATCTGGCGGCACGCATCAAGGCCGCGGTACCAGTTTCAGTGAAGGTCAACGGCGAGAATGTGGCGTCTCTGGATGGACTTTATTTGAGAAGGCTTAATGCGGGAAAGCACCAGCTGGAAATATCCGCCGGCGAAAAATTCTACTATCCTTTGGAATTCATAGTGGACAAGCCTCTGGCTCTTTCAACAAAGGCATACCCTTCAAGGGAAAAACTTGTGGTGAGGGCTAACCTTAGCAGCGCAGGCGGCGACTTTCTGGACGGACTTGGCTCCAGCACTGGTGAAGCATGGCTGGAGCGGAATGGAAAGGTCTTGGCAAAGGCTGGCTTCAAGCCTGGAATCGTCACTGACGTGGAATTGCCTCTGAAGCCCACCTATCCTTCAGGAGAATACCAGATAAAGGCAAAGGTAAAAGGGAAGAAAATCCTGAATGCCAGCATGAACTTCAGGATTCCCGACCAGGCCCCATACAAGGCAAAAGTCGCCCTTGACCACACTGTGCCCGAGCCTTGGGTTGAAATCCAGGAGCGGAACGCAGGTTCTTTTGAGATTCTTGACCGCAGGTACGAATTCAATGAAAGCCCATTCCCAAAGTCAATGGTATCGAGAGGGAGGAATGTTTTGGCCTCGCAGCCTGTCCTGTACATTGACGGGCGGCCTGCCAAATGGGGAAAATCCAATATTGTGCAGCGCAATGGCGATGTGTTTTTATTCTCTGGCGAGGGAAATTGTCGTGGAATCAGAATACCGTGGAAAGGCGAGCTTTGGTTTGATGGAATGTGGAAAATCGACTTCACATTGCAGCCAGGAGAGGCATGCAAAATCGGTAACATGCATATTGAATGGAGAATGCCTGAAGAATCCGCGAAATGTTTCATCTCCAATTGGAAAAGCGGGTATGTGACAGTGCCGTGGGAAAACCACCAGATAAAAACTGACTTGACGGTAAAGGATTCCTGCTGGCTTACTGGAATTGAAACAGGCATGGCGTGGATGCCGCTTTCCTCAGCCAACTGGGTGGCAGGAAAGTCCAAGGCAACAGTCTTGCAGCAGGAAAGCGGAGCCGTATCCGTTACATTGAACATAATCGGCAAGGAAGTCCTTCTGGAAAAGCCAGCCACTTATTCCATGGCGTTCATTGCAACGCCCTCAAAACGCCCAGTGAAGAATTTCAGAACCATTGCCGAAGGCGGGTATTTGAACAATCCATACGAGAACATGCAGATCAGCAGCACTGGCTCTATGCTTGACAGGGCGGACAGGATTGACGGTTATTCGCACAAGATGAAATTCCCAGGACGATATCGCAAGGAGTACATTGAGCCATATTTGAAGAGGGGCGTGCGTCTTTTCCCATACCACCAGCCCAAGAGCATTTCACAACTGGATGCCGAATGGGACTATTACCTTGAAGAATGGAAGAGCGTCCCTGGATATGTGCAGTCTGGTCTGCTTGTTGACAAGTGGCAGAAGATAGACTGCGTACATTGCTGCGGCGAGGGCATTGCAGACCTTTGCTGCTACAATCTTGCACAATTGTACAAGGACTTTCCCGAACTTGGCGGAATATACTACGACATCTGCAATGTGGGCCAATGCAACAACACGAATCATGGTCATGGTGGAACTGATGCATTCGGGCAGAAATACTATGATTCAACTGTATTGTCATTGCGGGAATATCTTATGCGGGTTTACAAGATATCCCATGGAATGGGCAAGGCTGTGTTCAACCACGCCCATAACTACTTCACGCCCTTTGCCCACAATTTCACCGACTACTGGTACCCAGGTGAAAACGAGGTATGGCTCTATGGCGAGAATCCTGACTACTACTATTGCGAGGCACCATTGCTGGAGTACCAGTACGCCTGGAGTCCAGTCATCCGCGGCGCTGCCATAATCCGCTGCAACCAGGTTTCCCGTGTGCTGTTCATGGAAAAACTCAAGCCAAGAAAAAAGGAACTAGAAGGGGAGAAAATGGCAGAGCGCTCATTTGCCAGCGCCTGGCTCCACGACTTCACGGTTGATTCCGATTGGATAAACAACAGGGCAGTCGCCAAGTTCTGGAAAATCAGGAACAAGCTGAATCTTGACGAGGCCACATTCCATGGCTACTGGTTTGATTCAAATGTCATATCCAAGTCAGCTGGCGTATATGTCTCCTGGTATGAACTCAAGAATGCGCCATACGGCAAGGTACTGATGGTCTGCAACATGTCGCGGAAAAATCAGCCTGTGTCATTGCAGACTGAAATGCTGAAGGAAGGCGATGAAATAACCGAACTGTGGAGCGGAAAGAAATACAGTGCAAGGCAGGCAAATGAACTTGTTGTTCCTGAAAATGGCTTCCTGCTGCTGGCTTTTTAGCATTGTCCCCTGCGTGTTTTGATTTGATTGCATCTGCATAAAAGGAGAAGGAGCAAAAGATGAAAGAGAAGGTCAAAATTGCGTTTATCGGACTGGGGCATCGCGGTCTTGGCTTGCTTGGTCTGCTGGCCAAGATGGCAGATGTGGAGATAGCGGGGCTATCCGACCTTTACCAGGACAGGCTCGATGCTGGGCTCGCCATGCTCAAGGACAACGGCTACAGGAAAATGCCCCTGGCGGACCGGGACTACCGCAGGCTGCTGGAGATTCCAGGCGTGCAGGCCGTGGTCACGCCTTCCAGCTGGACATCCCACGCGCAGATATTGCTGGATGCCATGGAGCATGGCCTGTATGCGGGCACGGAAGTGGGCGGCGCCACCTCCGTCGAGCAGTGCTGGCAGCTGGTGCACACCTCGAAACGCACGGGCATGCCCTGCATGCTGCTGGAGAACTGCTGCTATGGGCGCGAGGAGATGGCTGTGATGAACATGATAAAGCACGGCCTTTTCGGCGAACTGGTGCACGCGGAGGGCGGCTACAGGCACGATCTGCGGGACGAGGTCTGCATGGGCGAGGAGAACCGCCACTACCGCCTGGTGAACTACAGCAACAGGAACGGCGACGTTTATCCCACCCACGACCTGGGCCCCATTGCAAAGTACCTTGGCATCAACAGGGGCAACCGCATGGTGATGCTGAGCTCCATGGCCTCCAAGTCGGCTGGGCTCAACGAGTGGAGCAGGCAGCATCGCGGCGAGGACGACCCGCTGGCCAGGCGGCGCTTCACGCTGGGGGACGTGGTTACAACCAACATCAAGTGCGCCCACGGCGAGACCATAACCCTTTTCCACGACACTTCCCTGCCCCGCCCCTATTCCAGGGCGAACCTGCTGCAGGGCACCAGGGGCATCTGGCAGGAGGACACCAGGGGCGTCTTCTTCGAGGGCGTGTCAAGGAAGACCGGGCACTGTACCCACGAGTGGGAGAAGATAGACGACTACTTCGGCAAATACGAGCACCCGCTCTGGAAGTTCTTCCAGAAGGCTGGCGTGCGCGGCGGGCACGGCGGCATGGACTACCTGGTGCTGCGGGCCTTCGTGGAGGTGGTGAAGCACCGCACGCAGACGCCCATCGACGTGTATGACACGGCGTCCTGGATGGCCGTCACCACGTTGAGCGAGGATTCCGTCAACATGGGCAGCATGCCAGTGGCTATACCCGACTTCACCGACGGCGCCTGGATCAACCGCGAGCCAGCCTTGAAGGGGCCGTATTCGCTGGACGACTGGGACATGAAGGGCCTGAAGGCGTATTGAGGAGCGTCCCCAAAAAGGAGCGTTGCGATGACGTTTGAGGAATTGCTGGATATGGTCAAGGACGAAGATTATACGCTTGACCTTGACGAAGGACAGGTGGAACTGCACTATGCGGGCGACGAATTCATACTTGCCACGATTGGGCTGGGCGATGTGCCGGATGAGATGTTTGCAAAGATATGCCGTGACATGATTGTCGCCAACTACATGTTCCAGGGCACGGCCGGCGCCACTCTTTCACTGGAGCCGGGGACGCATCGCGCGTACCTGCACAGACTGTTTTGCATGCCGGTGGAAAGAGAGGAAGGCTTTTTGAACCACCTGGCGGTCTTGATACGGAATGCGGGCGAATGGAAGGAGCGCATTTCCGGAAGCGGTGCGGATGAGCCACTGCTTCAGGAACCCATGCTTGACAGCAATTTTTTCATTCGCGTGTAATCTTTTTGGGGGGAATGTGTAATCAATGCGGAAAGATGTTTGTTCGGTTACGTCAAAGGAGTGGGCATTTAGTGAGCAATGCGTAACCGGACCGGAAATTTCTGGTTGATATGTTCTATTGCGAATTAGTGTGAAAGGACAAGGCAATGGCAGGAAAAGTTACGAATGAACAGGCATCGAAGGCGAATATCACGATAGATGATTTTCGCAAGGCGGTGAATACGGTGAATCCAAAGAACAAGGGCTATGTCCGTTTTGTGCCTGACGGAAAGGGAGGCGTGACGATAGCGAAGGTCAACAACAAAGTTGACTTCTGCATTTCGTGGCGCACGAATATTGACGCCGCCCACAACCGCACAATGCGGGAGAAGTTCGCATTGGCATTGACCAGTGATTTAAGATGGGCGGACAGTACGAAGGTGCAGAGGCTGGCTGACAGCATCACCAACGCCCGCAAGAAGGACGGCGGCAAGAACGCAGACGCTCTTTCCAGAAAGGAAATCGAGGCGGCATTCAAGCAATACGACCAGATGATGAACACGGGAGCAGGTCGCATGCACATGCTGGAAAATCTGATGAAGGCAACTGCCCAGCGTTGCAATCTTCCGGCGACAGAGCAGGGCGTCAAGGCACTGAAGGAAAAGTACCTGAAGATACCTGAAGGCATGGATGCGCAATTTTCCCAGCTTTGGTACGAGGGCGAAAACGGCCTTATGGACGAGCTGACCTTCAAGGCCAAGCTGCATGAAATCGAGAACCTCTGCGACGACGCAGTCAAGAGGGCAAGAGTTGACACGCTGATGAAGGACAAGGCTGAACTCTACACTGGCGACAAGGCGCTGGACAATACCTTCGGCCTGCATCTTTCCCAGGACGAGACGGCTGATATTCGTGGCGCGCTGCTGCATTTCCTCTCCATCAAGGGGCTGGCTCCCCAGCAGGGTGAAGGCGGCATCGCCGGCACGGGCGGCATGATATTCGAGAAGTTCATGACGGATGTGCTGCCCGCCTTGTTCAAGCAGAATGTGGAGAACATGCGGGAGTGGGCCAAGGGAGACAATGGAAACAAGGAACTGCAGATGGAGGCCAACTTCTCCTTCGAGGCAATCATGGAGGAGGCGGAGAAGTTCATGCGCGGCGCCAGGCAGTTCATTGACAATCCGCCGGAATATGTGGTGAAGAGCACCGGCGACGCCAAGTTCGACAAGATTTTGGAGGCCGGCAAGGGTACGGTTGCCGGCGCGCGCAACATGGCGGTAACAGGGCTAATGCAGAAGGATGCACTGCATCTCATTGAGAACGCCAACATAAGCGATGCGGAGGGAAAGAGGATATTCAACGACCTCAGCGGGGCCAAGAAGGCATACGAGGCCGAGGGGCTTCTGTCCACATACACGAAAGTATTCCTTGGCGAGCGTGGCATTGGCCCCGGCGTGGCCAAGGAGGAGCAGTTGAATGACGCGTTCAAGAGCACGCTTGATGCCATTGACAAGGACGTGTACAAGCTCAACATCGGCATAAAGATACAGAACGGCACTGTAGTGAAGAATCCAGAAACAGGAAAGAAGGAACTTCAGGACGAGGGTATGGGAGGCTATGTCCAGAGCATGGAGAATGCAATCACCCGCATTGCCGCGAGCGGGAATGGGCTGGACATGGGGCTGGTCTCCAAGCTGATGACATTCACCATGGCCAATCTTGCCAACCGCAAGGTGGAGATGGTGGCCAACGGCATTGGCGTCGACTTGCATCTGGACAAGGACAGCGCGGAGGCGGACAAGGCATTGATGAAATCCACGGCCGAGGCGTACTTCTCATTTGAAAAGGGCGTGGGGAAGGCGATTGCAAAGGCGAAGAGCTCGTTTGAGAAACTTGCCAAGGCGCAGCTCAAGAAGGGGCTGGTGGACGATGTCACGTTCAATGACATGATGCTGCGCGCGCAGGCAAAGTTCGCCCAGGCGCACAAGGCGGCGCTCCAGGGCTTCTTCCAAAAGTCCCCGATTGCGGATGCCGAGGATGGCAGGCAGCTTCTTGACCGCATTTTCAAGGGCAAGATGCAGGAGGCCATTTCCGAGCTCAACAATGAACTGGCTGTGAACACCATCGGCAATGCCATTGGCGTGCGTGAAAAGGGCACGCTTATGAAGGTGGAGGAGCGGGTGGCCGAGGCGCTGGCCCAGGTCGGGCTGGACAAGATAAAGGTGGGCGTGGATGGCGTAGTCAGCGAGCAGGAGGCCAGAGGCAGGCTTGCCTCCGGCGAATTGAGGCGGCTGTATTCCAGGACGCTTGCCTCCATGCTGAAGAAGCTGCCCAAGGTGAACGGGCATGTCACCGTCACGGAAGGCTTTGTGGAGAAGGTTCAGAGTGAGTTCAATTCCAAGGTCATGTCCCTGATGAAGAACGTATCCAAGCTGGAGGCGGGCTACATGAAGGAGTGCGAGGAGCGTCTCAATGACACTCTGCTGAATAACATCGAGGGCGGGCATTCCTTGTTCAAGGGATATGCCGAAGGTGAATTCCCCATTACCGAGAGCGAGAAGAAGACGCTGGTGAAGGAAATGACGGCGGAGGTCATGCGCTTCAAGGCATCGCGTCTTAAGGCGCATGTCCAGGAGCTGCTTGATGCGCCCGGCAGTTTTGACAAGCAGGCTGCCCAGGACTTGGCCAGGATGACTCTGGAGGAACAGGGCGTGGAGAAGACCGGCATGGCGATTTTCAGGGTGGCGGAAGACCGAAAGAAGATGGTGGCCGACTTCCTGGCGGACAAGGAGAGCATGCAGAAAATCGAGCAGGCCATTCTGGAAGGCAAGGTGTTCGGCAAGGGCGGTCCGCTGGAGAACACCTACAAGGGCGCATATTCGGAGGCGTCGATTCTTGCCAGCAAGGCCATGGGGGGCGTAATTGACCGTGTCAAGAAAATGCCTTTGGTATATGCGTCAGGGGACAAGGAGGCTCTGCTGAAGCGCATTGTCGATGAGGCGGAAAAGGCGGCGCAGGGCTTCGCCAGGAAGTGGGCCAAGTTCCGCGCTGATTTCCTGAAGCAAAGCGCCGCCATCGAAGACGACTACTCAAGCCTGGGCGCAAAGAATCTGGAGATGGCGCGCCAGTGGGCTTTTACTGAGCTCGCCTCCCGCAAGGACTTTGACAAACTGGACATTAAGATGGCTCTGGGCTACTACCGCAACATGCTGCAGGAGCATCTTGACGGCAAGATAGACAAGGCAAAGACCAGTTTTGACGCATACGCGGCCAAGGTCACCGCAGTCTATGCGAAGGCCATGGAGCGCTTCGATGGCACCCTGAACCTGGCCAAGGACATGATAGTGTTCTCCGCCACCAAGGAGGCCCAGCAATACTTGGCGGACGTCATCATCCCCAAGATGAAGCAGCGCATGGAATACCTGATTTACCAGAATCCCGACAACTTCACGGAGGACAAGCTGGAGGCGCGGGACAATGAACTCATGAAGAGCTTCACCGATGTGGCCCAGGCCGTGTTTGGGACCAACGACCTCGCCAGGAAGCAGGGCTTAATGGCTCTGATAAAGGATGCCGGGGCGGATGTGCTGCTGCAGGACAAGGTCGAGGCCGATGCGGCCATACTTGACCTCAACAGATGGGTCAGTTCCCCGGAAGGGCACAAAATGCGCGTGGAGGCTGAAAAGGCCATGCTTGACCACATCGCGGATTACGGCGACACCTTCGACGCCGGGAATCCCGGGGACTTCGCGCCCGTCGCCCCGGGCAACGCCTTGGCGGAATTCCGTTTTGCGGCCCGCGACATCCTCAAGGGGCACACAGCCCAGCTTCTGTATTCCGTCTTCGACAACGAGAAGGTGGGCGAAGTGCGTGAGGCATTCACGGCCTGGCTTGACGCCCATGGGCTCTCCAAGTTCGAGGACTACCGCAAGACCTCGGCGCATGAGCGCATCATGGCAAAGTTCGCGGATCGTGTCAAGTTGCTTCAGGATAATGCCCTGAATGGCGGCGAGAACGAGCCAATACTCACGCCCGCGTTCATTCAGCTGATTGACCAGATTATAGATTCCGATGGCGTCTCCATGCTCATGGCCGAGACGAACAGCAAATTCCTCGCCATGATCATGGATAGATTTGCGGAAATCGGCGATGCCCACAAGTTCAATCCGGGGGACAGCAGGTTCTCAAGCCTGCCCTCCAACGTGCAGGCGGCGGTCAAGCAGAACTTCGAGTACCTGAGGGGCGCCGTTTCACTCAAGATATCGGAAGTGCTGAGCGAGTACGATTCACTAGGCGGTCTTGATAGCATCAAGGAGGGTGTAAAGAAACTTGATGATGAGACGGTCACCAAGAAAATCATCCAAGATGTGCTGTTGTCCATTGACGACTGCGTGCTGCGCTTTGATCTGGAGGCGCAAAGCGTTTCCATGGTCCGCAACTATACGCATACCATGGAGCGCCAGGTCATCAAGAGCATCATGGGCGAAGAGAAGGCGGCCAAGTTCCCCAATGGCTTCATCGACTTGCTCGCAAGCCCGCTGGTGCCGGAAAAGAGCCGCGATACATTGAGGAGGCAGCTGTCCCGCATTTCCGACGGCTTCGGCAGCGCCATTGGCGATGCCCTGGACAGGTGCCGCAAGAACAATGCAACGGATACGGCTCTGTACAACACGTTCCAGACCACCACGTGGCGCTTCCTTGATGAAGTGGCCGCTGACAAGGAATGGAAGAAGCAGGGCCTGCCAATCTTGAAGGCCCTGGGCAAGGCAGTCTGAAGTAAATGGCTAGATTCGCGGAAATAATAGCGGAGACGGGCAATCTTCTCGGCATCGAGGACTTCGAGCCGGATGCCGAGGGATGCTGCGTCATCTCCTCGGAGGAAGCGGATATCTCCCTCATGTACTGCCCCGACGCAGGCGAAAAGGTGCTTCTTGCCACGAAGATCATGGATCTTCCCTGCGAAAAAAACAATCTGTTTGTGGCTGCGCTGGAGGCGAACCATCAGTTTGCGGGCACGAAAGGGGCTACGGTTTCCTTTGATGAAGAGGACAGTTCCCTGGTGTTGTCAATGTACCTGCCACTTGATATTCTGACGGCGGAAGTCCTGGTGGC
>JAFYGL010000388.1 GCA_017543165.1 Victivallales bacterium
AGCGCGCCCCTTCGATTTCCTCGGAGGGGGGCGGCAAACGGGCGCAAACGGGCGCAAACTGGCGGGCTAAAGCCCGCCCCTACGATTTCCTCGGAGGGGGCGGCAAACGGGCGCAAACGGGCGGGCTAAAGCCCGCCCTACGATTTCCTCGGAGGGGGCGGCTAAGCCGTACCGCCCCTTTTTACCCCGTCACCAGCAGTTGCCTGCCTGGCAGCTGGCGTACCAGGCGCTTTAACTGCAGCGTCATTATAGCGGCCATTATGCAGGGTACCTCGTTGTCTATGCGGTCGATCAGGTCGTCTATGTCTGTGACGCCTTCTTTAAGCAGGCGCCACACCTGCATTTCCAAGCCGCTTAGGTTCATTTGCGATATATCCACCTTTGGCGGTGCCTGGTTGTTCTGCTGCGGGCGGGCAAGGCCAGGCAGCCCAGTGAATTCATCTATCACATCCTGGAATGTCTCCACCAGGACTGCGCCGTCCCTGATAAGCGCATGACAGCCATGGGCGTAGGGGCCATCCGCCATGCCTGGCACCGCGAAAACAGTCCGTCCCTGGTCCAGTGCGGTGGCGGCGGTGATAAGACTGCCACTGCGATAGCCTGCTTCCACCACAATTGTGCCCTTGCTCATGCCAGAGATGATGCGGTTCCTCATGGGGAAACTGCGCTTGTCTGGCTGGTATCTCATCTGGAATTCCGTTATGACGGCGCCGCCATTCGCCACAATGCCGTTGGCCAGGGCGATGTTCTCCTGCGGATAGACCCGCAGCAGCCCGCTGCCAATGACCGCCACCGTCCTGCCTCCAGCACGCAGCGTGGCATCATGCGCGGCTGTGTCAATGCCCCGCGCCAAACCAGATACCACGGGCCAGCCAGCCATGCTGGCGCCTGTGGCGAGATTCGCCGCCATCCGCATGCCGTATATGCTGGCATTCCTGGACCCAACTATGCCGATGGACATCTGGCTGTTGCGCAGCACATCCAGATTGCCTGACACATACAGGCATATAGGCGGGTCGTGTATGTCCCGCAGCAAAGGCGGATATGCCTCGTCCTCGTCTGTGAGCAAGGTCACATGCGCCTCGCGGCACATCCGCAGTTCCTCGCCCAGATTGCAGTATTTTTGCCAGTTGTGTACGATTTCCGCCAGTTTTTCGCCTATGCCAGGCGTTCGGCAGAGGCTAGTCCTGTCCGCGGCGAATGCCGCCTCCACGCTGCCGAAGGCATCCTCCAGCAAGCGACGTTTTCCAGGCCCTATAAAGGGCAGCATATTCAAAATATAAAGTGCTTCTCTATGTTCCATGGTTTAATAGTGACGGGGGTAGCCAGCGCGTCTCGCGCTGGCTATCTCCAACCTAGCGCGGGATTCCAACCCAGCGCGGGACGCGCTGGCTACCCCCAGCGCGGGACGCGCTGGCTACCCCAGCGCGGGACGCGCTGGGACGCGCTGGCTACCACATCAAATTACGCAGGTTGCCAGTGGCGGCCAGGCTTGCTTCCGCCATGTCAGGTGTGATTTTGCGCGCAGAATACCAAACACACTGCGCGAATTGGGCGACTGTCATATAATAACTTCTAGGCTCTGCCTCCCTTATTGCCAGGCCTCTTTCCACCACGTCGCCCTTTGGTATGCGTCTATATTTCATTGCCAGCAGGATGCCGTTGTGGCGCTGGCAACATTCAATGCAAAGACTTGGATTGCTGTTTCGGGCGGACTGTGCCCTGTGCCACAGCCAGGCGCATTTCAGGCGGCTGGTGAAGCCCCTTAGCCATTGTGTGATTGTGGTGCTCCACATCCAGCATACAACAAGCAGCCCGCCTATCCCAATTATAAGATAATGCCATTTTGCCTTCAAACTGTAGAAGCGTATGATTCTCCAGTACAGCCATTCCTTCAACTTGTACCAGAATGCCTCCGTCATTTTCACTGCCTTGTCCCACAGTTCGCCCAATTTCTCCAGGCCAATGGAAACAGCCGCCTTTGCGAATGCGATCGCCTCTGGCGACTGTTGGTCCCTTCGGGCGCGTTCCTCTATCTGGGACATGATATCCTTGTTCTCATAAAGATAGGTTTTTGCATCCTGACTTGTTTCAGCCTGGGCAGTAACTTGCTCCTTTGTGCTGCCAAAGTTGTCTGGCGACAGTTCTGGCGACTTGGATTTCCATGTGTCGCCAAATGGGTCGAACAGGTTTTGCAGCCTGCGGTTGTTGTCCCCTATGCGCAGATTGCCAGGCGCCACGCCGTCGTAGGTAAGCCATCCGTATGGCTCGATGAAGACCTGTGCCCAGGCATGGGCATGGTACTGGAATATCTCAAAGCAGTTGGACAGCATGTTGTAGTTGCCAGGCGAATAGCCAGTTGCGAGCCTGGAGTACAGTCCGTTCATGCGGGCAAGCATAACCATTGCCTGTGCGAAATGGCGGCAGCTGCCCTCCTTGCTCTTGAACAGGAAGTAATTCACAGTCTCCTCCGTGGCAGGTATGTCTGGCGCCTCGGCATTGTATTTGTAGGTTTTACGGAGATAGTCCCTGATGGCGTCCGCCTTTTCCATAGGCGTTTCCGCATTTTGCGTGATTTTCATGGCCAGTTCCAGCAACTGCGGAGTCCTGACCTTCGGCGGCACGGTCCTGCAATTCCAGCCAAAATTGTGGGGCGGCTCGTTCCAGGGGCGTGGACGCTGCTTCAAATCGTACGCAGGCACCATGGATTCCACGCTGTAAACAGGCAGGTTCTCCCCTGCGTTCGAGGCCATGAACAGATATGCCACGCTGTCTTTCTGCCTTACTATGGAGCGCTCGGTGCTGGCCCTTGAGGCAATCATTCCGCCAATTTCAAGTTTGACGGGGCGGTATGCATAGGGCAGATAGCAGTTCTGCCTGCGAATGATTGCAATGCGCTGGTTCACCAGCACCAGGTCCTGTGGCTCGTATGCGTCCAGTGCGCTGTCACCATTTTTCAGCATTTCGGAGCGTGTCCACATATCGCCGTCGTATGTATCGTATATCTGCGCCACCCAGTAGAGTTTTGCCGTGGTGTATGCCTGGAACAAGAGTTCCTCGCCCTGCCCTTCGCCAGCGCCGTTTCTTGCGCTGAATTCGCCCTTTGCCTCCATGAACGCCTTGTTGCTGGCAGAAGCGTCTTTTATGCTCTGGCGAGAGTTCACATCGGCGCCGTCGCCCTCGTTGCCAGGAAGCAGTTTTTTAGCGGGAGCGAGCCATTTGCCGCACAACTGCGGGAATTCGTGTTCCTGTCCTGTCTGGAATGAAACAGGGAGAATGCCGCGTGTGCGAATGCTGCGCAGCACAACTTTCCTCATTCCAATCACGGCGATTGCCAGGGCCAAGGCAAAGTGCATCAGGCAGGCCAGTGTATTGCGCTTGTTGCGGGCGCCGTATTCCGCGCCTAGCGCCTGGTTTCTGCTGGTGTAGAACAAAATGCACAGGACTATGCACAATGCCACGAATGATGGGAAATAGATGTCCCTGCCAGGATGCAAGCCGCCATACAGCCCCAATGCAAGTGCCAGCACGGACAGTATCCAGTGCTCGCCGATACGCCCGCCGATAAGCAGCGCTATGCAGAATGCCGCCGCACATTCCACCAGGACTATATCCACCTGCACCACGCCTGATTTCGCGGCGAACCATTGCAGTCCCGCCACGGCAAGGGCTATTTGCAAGGAGAAGCGCAGCCAGTCCGGGTAGAAGCGATATGGTATCCTGGAGATTGCCAGTGCCAGGGGCGCGGCTCCCATGGCGCACAGCGTCACTATGCTGTTGCCCACCTGCCACAGGGCGCAGATTATGCCAAGTTCAAATGCCAGCAGGCAAATGAACTGCATCAGCAAGGGCACTATTATGTCATTTTCTTTTTGCATTTGTTTTGTATGTGGGCGCCGAAGCGGCGCCCACATGGACATACCAGGCCTCTGGAAACCGCATTACATGAAGAGCATTCCTCTGGCGGCCAAGTTGTCCATTGACTTTTGCAGCAGTGGATTGTCCTTGTTGAGGGAGAGGCAGAACACCAGCGTGCCTTGTGGCAGGCTGGGCGCCACCTCCTCGATGAGGTCAGGCAGTTTTGCGTTTCCAGGCCGCATCACCGCAAGTTCGTACATCAACCGCGCGCGGCATTCCTCCACGGGCCTCAATACCATGCTTGCTGGAGTAAAGCCGCCCACAATAAACGTAAAACTGCAGTAAATATCCGAGCACATTTCAAAAATTCCTGCGGCTCTGCTGATAATTGCCTCAAGATTCTCGCCATTTGGGGAGACGTAGTCCTTGAAGCCCTCCACAAACAGTGCAATGGAAATGATGGAATTGCGCTCGTATTCACGCACCATCAGTTTCTGGTATTTTGCGGTGCTGCGCCAGTTTATCAGTTTCATGGGGTCGGAAGGCACGTATTTCCGCAGTGAACGGAATTCCTGATAGCCGCCTTGTGCGCCTGAGAGCCTGTCGCTGTTGTCGGTGAATGCCTCGTATTTGAACAGCGGCACCTCTGATTCCACCTTGTCCGCTTTGGGATATACCAGCATTGTGGCTGGCAAAGAGAAGCGGCGTTCCCGCATGAATATGCCAGCGGGGTCCCCGCCGCGTAGAAACAAGGCATCCAGTTTGTATTCGCCGCGCTTGACTGCCATCACATCGCGCTCGAAAATGCGCCCCGTATTCCCCTTGTCAGGCGCAAAGACGCAAGTGTGCTGGCCTCCTTCCGCAAAGCCCAGTTTCTCGCATACGACAACTGGCTGCCGCAACCAGGGATGCCTGCAATCTATTACCAGCGGCATTTTTGCCAGCTGCCCGACTGCGGCATTGGGGAGAAATGCGCGTTTTACAGTAAAGCCATGCAGGGAAAGCAGAGCGAACAGCAGGCTTGTGCATAAATACGACAGCGCAAGCCAAGCCAGCATGGCGGCGAAAAACGAGTGGTTCACCATGGCCACGGCAAAGCAGGCGACCGTCGCGGCGCTCAATACAATGCCTCGTTTTGTTAGCCAAATGTGCTTGGTCATGGTGGTAAATTAGTAGCAACGATAGTTTGTTGTGTGCCTGCG
>JAFYGL010000389.1 GCA_017543165.1 Victivallales bacterium
GACGTAGTCATCGCTGGGGTTCCACCAGTGGATGCCAAGATAATCCTCAAGGAAATGATATGTGGCATAAAGAGTGCCGCGGGGGCCAATGCCCTTGAGGTGCAACACGCCTCCTTCCGACACGATTTTCCAACTTTCATCCGCCAGCCCCTCCGTCTTTACTGTGCTGGCGGAGCCAATCCTCACGGTCGTCAACGGGTTGCCGCCAATCATTATCCGCCCCTTCATGACCAGGGGCAGATAATGCGCAAGCTCCTCCCTTGCGCAAAGTTCATCAGGCGTCGGTTCAGGTGGCACAATCAACTTGATGCCATTGATGTTGACTTCCTCGTCAACTGGATTGGTGCTCTCGAACGTCACATTGTCAAAGAACAGCGGTTCCTTGTCATTGCCTGTGCGGCATAGAACACTGCAGCTGACAGCATCATCGGGCACATTGCCAGACAGCGTGAACGGACGCCATCCCTCGGACGCTGGCACTGCCGCGTATTTTGCCAGGCTCTTGCCGTTCTTCAGCCTGAAATACGCATACACCGTTCCACTGGCTTTGCCCCTTGCCACGCCTGACAATGTGAAAGGCGCCCCTGGCCTCACGGCAAACGGAAAACTGTTCGCCTCGCTGTAGATCTTGTTCACGTTAAGTGTCTTGGCGGCAGCGCTTCCATTCATGCCCTCGCCTTCCACTCTGGTGAACGAGCCCCTCCAGCCGTCGGCGCCATTGTTGTTGCCCGCCTTCTCAAAGTCCCCGTTCTTGAGCAGGTTCTTCATGCCCTGCTGTTTCTCACCCATGAAATTCAGTTCATCAAGGAATGTGGGCGTCTTGGTGTTGAATGTACGCAGAATAACATACACGGAAACAGCTTCTGGCGGCACCTTGCCCGCCATTTTGAATTCGGTCCAGTCGTTCGCCTTGTTGTGGCCGCGATGGATTGTGCTGGACTTGCCGTCCTTCAATTTGAATATGGCGTAAGTGTAGAAAGTGTCACCCTTGTACTGCCCCGTCAGCGCAAAGTCCGTCCCCGCAATCACTGGGAATGACAGGCTTATTGCGTCGCAATTGGTCTTGGTATTTGCGTCCTTCAGCAGCTGGATGCCCTTGCCTGTTTTGCCTTGGGCAATGGTGTATTGCCCGCGCCAGGTCCCTTCCATCTCAAAGCCACCGTCTGTCAAAAGATTCTCGGCGGCCCCAAGTGCCGCCATCCCAAGTGCCGCCAATACGGCGAGTATCTTGTATTTCATCAGTCTCTCCGAAAATTATATTTTAAAACAAAGCCCGAAAAAGCCCCACAGACCACAGGAAGGCACTACGGAAATGTGATGTCGGCAGTGGTCACGGATGCGCGTGTCCTGAATTCGCAGTGCATGTCCGCCATAAGCGTGTTGAAGCCATTGTTATGCCTTTCTGGAAGTATCTTTATGGCCTCCGTCTTGGCGTTGCCCGTATTGGCCAGGTTCTTGCAATAATAGCCTGTGCTGTTGTATGTGGTGTGGCTGGCGCACCACGGCATGGGGGAATCCGTCATGAGCATCTTGGAAGATGGAGAACTTAGTTGTATCGTCTTGTAGTATTTTTCCGTGGAGCGCAGTCCCGCCCAAACGAACCAGGCATAATTGCAGATTTTTCCGTCGTTGGCAAGGCCAGCGTCTGTACAGGTAAATCCTTCAACCTCTCCAGGGCACATGAAGAACTTGCCTGCGCAGGCGGCCTGTCTCATGGCCACTGTTCCTGATGAATTGTCAACGAAATTGCCGCCGGCAACGTAAGGGAGAAGTTCATAGAACCAGTATGCCTGCTGCCCCTGGGATGCAAAACTGCCATCGGCTGTGGGGAGGTAGTCCTCGTATGCATCGGCATACAATGCGGTGGCCAGTCCAATCTGCTTGACCTGGTTCACGCATGACGTCTGCCTTGCCTTTGCCCGCGCCTTGCTCAAGGCAGGCAGAAGCATTGCCGCCAGAATCGCGATGATTGCGATGACAACCAGCAATTCAATCAAAGTGAAAAAACAATTTCTGCTGTCGATTTTTCTGTTCATCTTTGTCTCCCTTTTGATTTTGTTTATGTCAAAAATTACAATGCCATTTTACTCGTCCTCAACAAAAATCTCCCTGCCGCCAAGCGTCAGCATGGGGGAATAGCTGTTTTGCGCCACAATCCTCTGATGCCCAGTCAAATGCTTCACAATGTCATGGGCAAGAGTATTAATACGATATTCAATCATGGGTATGTTCTCGGTCTTGAAAATGCTCTCCACCTTGGTCGGAATGGCGACCAGTGGGAAATCCTTCCCAAGCCCCAGGCAGGAACGTATATCCCTGTTATGCGTAAGTTGCAGTTCATTGCAATGAAGAATCAGCCCGTCAAACTTCCAGCAGGTGCAGGCATTGCGCACTTTTTCTTCCGCAAGGCCATGTGTCAGGTCAATGACCGTCTCCTTCATCTCAGCCTTCCTGGCAAGTTCACTGTATTCCCATCTGAAACTGTTGTCAATCGCCTCGCACCTTGGCATGGCAAGGGCAATCCTGCGGCATCCAGCCTCCTGTAGAAAACGGAACGCCTTCCGCGCAGCCACTCTGTCCTCTTCAATGAAATTCATCCATTTGGAGGTGTATTTTGTGGTTTCATCCTCGTTATTGGCATCGTTGTTGACGAATGCAACAAAGGCGCCTATGCCCGCCAGCGTCTCAAAGTACGGCGCAAACCATTTCCTGTTGACGACTATCCTGCTGTCCTCATTAAAGTGGGAAAGATTGTCCCACCAGATGTCATTGGGGTCATTGGTCCTGGAATAAACGACTGGAGTGATTCTCCAGCCAACAACCGCCGCTTCGGCAATCAACTCGAACATCAGTTTCATGTAATGGATGTCGATGCACTGAAGATATTCACAGCAGGGAACCAGAAGAGAGATGTTCTTTTCCTCCTGGCTAACCTTCGGGAGTTTGACGAAGGTCCCCTTTGACTTGATGCGGTCTATGTATCCCTCGTCTTCCAGTTTTTTGAGCCCCGCGCGCAATGTGTTGCGGGCAATGTTGAACTTCACGGCATATTCCGTCTCCGTAGGCAGTTTTTCGCCTGGCTTCCAAACGCCAGTCAATATCTCCTGCCGTATAATCTGGTAGATTTTATTCTGCTTTATCATCAGTGGGAAATGCCTTTGTTCAGTATATGTTCAGTATTATAACAAAAATCTCAGGCGCTGTCAAGGGGGTGAGACAATAAAAAACGGTCGGTGGCAAACCACCGACCGTCGCAATCACGTCATGCGCTATTTGTCAAGCCTGATGAACACAGGCAGATATGGAGCTAGTTCAAACTCTGTCGCCAGATTAAATGGCGTCTCCTGACCAGTCTGCCCGATGTACAGCTTGCCTTGCCAACTGCCTTTTGCGGCAATCTTTGTCTTCTGCACGCTGGCTGTGGGGTTGAACACCGTCAGGAAATGCCCCTTGGCATTGCTGTAGTAGCTTATCTTGACTTCAGGATTGCTGGCTGTGAAGAGCGCCGCCTCCTTGCTCCAATATGGGTGGAAAGTGCTGTTCTCCAGGCCGAAGTCATACAGCCAGCCCCTGATGCGCAACTGAACATCCTTCTTGATGAAGTTGGGATACAGCATCAGATTGTGCAGGAACGCCAGGCCAACCACATGCGTCGTGACAACTGGGCTTTCAATCTTCTCGGTCTCGTGGTATTGTGGCAGGAACATCCTGTCTGGCCCCATGTTGACCGCGTTCTCGTAGCGGAATTCATCCAGCGTCTTGAACTCCATATAATAGGTATGCGCCTTGCACTGCGCGCGGTACTGCTCGCCCATGAGTATGGCGTCCGAGAATATTGCCGCCGTGCCCGCCTGTGCGCCGCCCATGTGGGTTACGGTCAATGAGGCTGGGTTCTTCAAATGCTGCACATTGTAGATTCTCTCCTGGAAGGCGCGGCAGTCGAAGGTGGGATGGTAAATCTCCCCGTTCTTCTTGAAGGTGTCCGTGCCATAGCAATCATAGTACACGCCGTCCCAGTCGTATTCCTCCAGGGCATCCTTCATTATTTTAAGGTAGAAGTCCTGCCATGTCTTCTGTGAAATGTCCGCCTTGTGCGCCATGCCGCCTGCGGAGCGCATGTCGTAGGCGCGGGCGGGAAGCCCCTTCCACTTGCTGCCGAAATAGGACCACTCGGGAATGTTGTCCATGATGTAGAATGGGAACTGGTAAATCATCAGCCTCCTTCCATTGCGCGTCTGGAGAATCTTCTTCGTGTCCTCCACGCGGGCAATGGCCATGGTGGAGCCCGCATATTTCAGGTGCCCGCTGCTCTGCCATATCAAGTCCAGGTTGCTGTATTTGCCTCCGCGGAAGCGCATCGTGCGCCAATTGTTCGCCGCTGGCCGGAATGGATACGGCATGACCGCGAACTCAATGCGATGGCTCTGCCCTGCCTTGAGAACCAATGGCTCGTTCACAAAGGAGAAACTGGCATTGCCCTCCCCTGAAACCGACACCCATTCCTTGCCATAGTCCGCCACCGCGGGATATGCCTTGGGCGCATACCAGGCAAGGCCCTGCTCCACTGTGCCGAAATGTATCTCATTGAAGAAGTGCTTTGTGCTCCAGTTCTTCTTGGCATTCAGGTCCACGGCCCCGATATCGGTCCAACTGTCATCGCTCCTGTGCACAAAGTCCAGTTTCGGGCACTTGATTGCAAGGGTGCAGTCATTGATTGTGCAGTCATTCTTCGCCTTGATGTCAATGGTGTAATGCAGGAAGCCGCTGTAATCCACGCTGGCAGCCACCTTGCCGCCAAAGCCATCGCCTGAAATGCTAGCCCATCCCTCGTACAGGCTGAAGCCCTTTGTAACCCAGTTTGCATCTTTGCCAGTGAAGATGGATTTGCCGCCGATTGTGACATCCAGCGGCGCAGTAAGCAACTCACTGCCGTTGGCCTGCTTTATCGACTGCAGTTGCAGCCCCTTGCTGAACGCAAAGGTGCTGTTCCAGGTATTCACATTGTTTCCTTGCATCTGCAAATCCTTCCATGGAGCTGGTGCCTCGTCCTGGGGATGCTGCACTCCCAGCTCATTTGTCCAGTTTGGCGAATTGCATATCTGTATCTTCAATGGCGTGCTGCTCATCTTGGTGCCGTCTTTCAGCACCACGTCATATTGCACAGTGTATGGCCCATCCTCGTACTTGGAAATGTCGATGACCTTCGCCTCGCCTGCCTTGGCGGCGAATTCCACCATCGGCTTTTCCGCGTCGCCCTTGCGTATGGAAAGCGTCGCAGAGGCAAGCTTGTCCTTGCTCAAATCGCCTGAAAGCGCAGTGACCAGCTCCAGCGTCTTGGCGTCTGGCTCGATATTGCCGCGCAGATAGACCTCGCTCTTGCCCTGCTTGAAGCGTATGTGGTCCAACTGTATGACTTCCTTGGGCTTCATCTTGCGCATGTTGAGGCCGATGTCCACCCAGGCGCAGTTTTCAGGCACCGTGAATGAATGCACGATTTCCTTCCAGGCCCCCTTGGTGTAGCGTATGTGGAAACGGCTCTGCCCGATGGCAGTGCCCTTGGCGTCCTTGTAGAAGAAGATGAGCATTCCATTGGCGTTGTTGATGAAGTCCTCCGTAGCCTTGTACCATGCCTCGAAGATATAGTTGCAGTTGCCTGTGACCTTGATGTTGTCGATGTAGAGCGCATACTGCATGGGCGCGCCGTTGCCCTGCGCCCTGAAGAATGCCTCGCCTACCTTCGCCTCCTTCCACTCGTTGACAACAGAGCCTCCTGGCCCTGGCATGAAATGGTCGAATATGAGGTGCCTGTCAAAGCGCCATCCGTCAAACGCGGTTTCAAAGTCTGTGATATGTATGCCCTTTGCAATGCCATTCACCATGGGCGCCATCCTAAGGAAGTCCACCAGCAGGCGGCTTCCAGCGGGGGCGCCCACCAGGCGCAGCCTCAATGTGGCGCCTTTGGCACCTTCTGGCGCGGTGATTTCGTATGTGCGGTGCAGCCAGCGCCAGCTGCTGGCAATCATGTTGAACGAGGCTGGCTTGCCGCCACCCTTGTAAACCACATCCACGCGGAATGTGTAGTTGGCCAGCTTTTCGGTATGGTAGTTCAGCGCCAGGGCATATTGCCTGCCGCCTTCAACTGGCAAATCCACAGTGTAGATTGTCCTGTTGGGCTTTCCATCGCCAATTGCGCACAACGCGCCCTTCTCTACACCTGCGTCAGGCGCAATCTGCGCCCCTTCCTGCAACTGGCCCTTCAAATGCCCAGCATCGTCAAAGCGCTCCAGCAACGGAAAATCGGCCGCAAAAACCATGACAGCGGCCAATGCCAACAAAACAAACCATTTTCTCATGTCAATTTCCTCTTATGTTTTAATGTGTGGAAAAGAATCCTGTTAGTTTATGCTCCGCGGGAAAGTACTGCAACGTGAAGCCGCCGCCATTGCTCGCACGCTTGTTGTGCTCGTAGTATGGCGCCTCATGCTGAAACGTTGATTCTGTAATCTCCTTGAAATCCCATTGCACAGCAAACTTATGGAAATCCGCCTCGCTTGCCTCGCATTCCCAATGGTAGGCGTTCGTACTTCCCGTAATGATTATGTGCTTTGCGTTCTCGGGAAAGAGCATCTTTATCTGCCCCTTCGTCAAATGAGGTATTTCCATTGCATTGTCACCAGCGTAGTCCACAGGCTTGCCAATGGCACCCATCATGAAACAGCTTATCAAAAACACCCAAAACATGCCGCCAAAGGTGAGCGTATGCACAGCCCTGCCGCTGCCATGCCGCTTGAAAGGCCATGTCATCGCCAGCAGCAACGCCAATATCGGCGCCGCGAAAAACGGCACCCACCAAAATGCGCACTCAAACTCCCATTCCGCATAAACGGCCAATGTCATCACGATTATGGCTATTGTACCCCATAGCATAAGGCTGCCAAACCTGTCCCTGCCCTCGGCAATCGCACCCTTGTATCGGTGCAGAAAACGCCAGCAATAATAGAACACGACGCAAAACACCAGTGCAAACAGCGGCGCGGCAATCCATAGCACAAGGCCGTCGCCAAGTTTGAAAACAAGTTCCGCCAGCAATCCTACGGAAAACGCCACAATGCATCCCCCCAGCGCCGACAACATCAGCGTAAACAAAACGTGGCTCAGCGCGGACAGCGCACTGTATATCTGCTCTCTTCTCATAATGACGCCTAAAATAATCCCACGCCACGCTTTTTCAAACCAGTATCCGCCCCATTCCTACACCATGCGGCGTTTTAGTCTCAATGGGACTTATGGGACAATGGCGCGCCTTGCGGCAGACCGTCGCTACTACGATCTGCCAAGGGTTCCAGGCCGTATGCCTCTTTGAGCAAGTCGCGCAGCGATTCCAGAGAGCGGAATGTGCTCCGCAAGTTGTCCTTTATTGCCGAATACAACTCCGATTCCTCGGGAACAAGGCAGTCTTCGGAGGCCATGGAGGGCCGCACAATGCCCTCAAGTCCAAGAACGGAAAGCACGGCCACATAACCCAGGTCCTTGACTTTAGGGACAGCCTCCTCTCCATAGTATTCAGCAATGTAACTTTCAAAGGCATGTTCAAGCAGTTGCTGCGGCTGGCCGCCTGAAAGGTGCCCTGCGCAGAATATCTCGTATCTGCGTTCTGTTCCTGGGCGGAACGAGACGGCAATATCGAACTGCTTATGCACAAGTGTCCGTATGTTTGCTGTTTTTTTCCAATAAGGATATGGTGCCACTAGAAAAAGCCACGTGTAGGTTCCGCTAAATTCGTGCATCTCATGTCCACGGACGCGGATGGTCAGTGCATCGGAGTATGAGCAGGCGCGCCTGAAACATTCCCTCTTGAAATTCCTCCCCAAATCTATTTCGGAAATGTATCGGTGATTTGGCGTGAAATCAAGTTGCCACTGGTCCGCCTCCTCCGATGTCTCGCATAAGAGGCTGCTTACCATGTCCCCCTGAAGCGACATTTCAATGTGCTGCTTTCCGCATGTCGCGCTTAATCTGGCATTTCGGGAATAGGCGATTACAAGCAAGATGGGAATATTTGGGAAAGTTTCGGGATTCTTTCCAACAACAAGCCAAGACGGCAATTCGACTGGCAACGCCTTGTCGCGCAACTCTGCATGGATTGCAGACAATGCCTTGAATACCTTTCCCGTTGAAACATCGCCAGTGACATGGAAGAGGCATTTTCC
>JAFYGL010000390.1 GCA_017543165.1 Victivallales bacterium
GGACAGTGGACAGTGGACTGTATGCAGTTGGATTCTAAAGGTAATTGACTGCTACTGGATAATTGTGGGATTTTGGGTTCTAAACACTTAACAGTCCACAGTCCACAGTCCACAGCGTAGAAACTATTTTCTTAACCAAAACAGGAGGATCGCAAGAAATGAGATTTATGACAATACTTATTTTGGCGTTGTTTGGAATTGTGGCACTTTACGGGGTTGAACTTCCAGCCATATCCGTATATCCTCGTCCTGCCGTTGCTGGTCTTGAATCAGAACTGCGCCTGCCGCATGATTTAGGCGGCAACTTCCAAGGCACTTTGCGCATTGTCGCACCAGATGGCAAAGAGGAGGAGCATCAGGTGCAATTAGCCGATGGCGGCGCCGCTTTCTTCTGTTGGACACCACGCGTCACAGGCTATCACCAGCTGGAATTGAAAGGGGAGGGCTTCCCTGCTGCCAAGGTGGCCGTGCCAGTGGTGTGGCAGAGAATGCATTTCTACAGCTGGGCAGTGCCAGGGCAACTTGAACAACTTGCCTCATATTCTACGCTGGGTTCAACTTGCATAATCATCAAGGGGAGTCCTGAAAGGTATGAGCAGTGCCGTCGCCTAGGCATTGTGCCACTGGCATTCGTGGGACACAAAGACCGTACGGACGTGTCGCTGACAAAGCCTGCCGAGGATGTGGTCAGGGGACTTTTCAACAAATGGAAGAGCCGTCTGGACAGCGGTGCCGACGGCATCTGGGTGGATGAGGTGGGGGCCTACCCAGATGACGATGCGATGAAACGCATTGCAATCATCCGTGAGGTCCTGAAGCAGTTGCGGGCGGCATATCCCAAGGCAATACTGCATCTCGCGGTGGCTGGAAATGTACTGCGCGAGCAGGTTACAATGGCCCATGAGACGGGCACAATTCTTGCTTGCGAGGCATATCCCGACTGTGCCACAGGCGTTTTTGCCACGCATGACTTCATTCCACACATCAATTCACGCCTGGATTGCCTGCGCGCAGGCGACATGCTCTTTGATAAGGGCTATTCAGCCAATCCATCGCCTGCCAGATTCAAGAAATGCGGAGGCATCATCCTGCTTGGATTGAACAATTGCTTTGGCGTGATGGAGGAACCAGCAGCACCACGAATAGAATACCTGGTCCGCCATATCCGCAAATACGCACCCGAGGCTCCTGGCCTTGCATTCTGGAGTTCCCATGGGGACAAGATATACACAGAAAAATACATTCCATACTCCTTCCTGGACGGGCTGTTGGAGAACTATTGCATACGCCCTTTGTTGGACTTGCAGATGGTGGCATTTTCCGACTATGCTCCAAAGGCAAACACAACAGTGAAAATCAGTCTTGAGGTGCACAATCTTGGTGGCATGGCTCTTTATTCTCCGTATCGCGTCAAGGCGTTCGCCACAGACAACGCTGGCAAGCGAATTGCATTGGGCGAGGTTGTTAGGGAGCGCATTGGCGTGGGTTTTGCGGCACCTGATCTTCCCACGAATCCCAGAACTGTGCAACGTCTGGAAGTGGACGGTAACGTATATCAGATATCGAATTTCACCAAGGGCAAGACATTGAAGATGCTGCTGCTTTCCCGCCAGACGCTGGTCTTTGACTTCACGCCTCCGCATCCAGGCTACTACAAGATTGCATTTGAATTGGAGGCGCCAGAAGAAGCGACTGTCATGAACGGAACAGTCGAGGCAACCCTGCGCGTGAGGTGAGCCAATGAAATGCAAATTCCTTAAATTATTTGCGGCATTGATGTTGTTTGCGGCATTTTGCACATACGCAAAGCCAGAAATCACGGATATCAAGCACGATGCAGCCAAGGGCGAGACCATTGTACGATGGAGTGGCATCGCGGAGAACGAGGGTGTCATCGTATATCGTTCAACCAGTGCCTTGGACAAGGGAAGCCTGCCTTTCAAAAAGACATATTGGTTCAAGCCAGGCAGCAAGGAAGGCGTCATCAAGGTCAAGGGCACTGGAACTGGACATTATCGTATCATGGCTTCCACTGCGAACCGCAGCCCAAAGGGAGAACTTTCTGAAGAACGCCAGGTGCTTGAAAAAGACAGGAATCTGCCTTCCGTGCATGCCTCGCTTGTCTTCCTAAACGGCAAGGCAATGATTGCGACTTCAGTTGTGGGCAATACACCACCTCCGTTTCGCGCTCTGCTTGGCAAGGATGACATGAAGTCCAAGCCACGCTTGCTGGCTGAAGCCCCCTGGGGTGAAGAGCCGATGAACGCACCAGCCACCTTCAAGCAGGGTTTTGTTGCCGTGGTGGGTTCCGATGGACACGGCAGCTGGAGCCGCCCCTTGGAATGGCTGTTCTGGGGCAAC
>JAFYGL010000391.1 GCA_017543165.1 Victivallales bacterium
ATGCCGATGGGGCCTGGCGTGACTTGGGAGATTGCCATGAAGTTGCCCAGTTGTTCCATGGTCATCCAGCCACGTTTTTCCACCAGTTCGTCTATGTAGAACGGCAGCAGGCTGCCGCCTCCGCTGAGGCAAATCAGCCCGAAGTAGCAGAATGTGGTGTAGAGGCCGAATAGCTGCGCCATCATTTCGAGCCTCCTTGCAGTTCGGATGCGGCTGGCATGTTGCGGCAGACGAGCAGGCAATATGCGGGGCCCGCCAATAGTCCCGTCAATATAAGCCAGCCAGGCGCGATATGGAACAGCGCGATTGACAACGCGCAGACCAGGAACAGCGCCATTTGCGCGTAGTCCTTCACCGCCTGTTTGTAGAGCCTGGCGAATGCGACCAGCATAAGCCCTGCCAGTGCGGCCCGCACACTGCGGAACATGCATAGCAGGATGGGGCTGTCAACTGGTATGAACGCGAAGCCCGTCGCCACCAGTGTTATGATGAGGTATGAGGGCAGGGCGACGCCGAACAGGGCCACAATCGCCCCCAGCATGCCAGCCTTCCTGTGCCCGATGTAGATGGCGATGTTTCCTGCCAGCAGGCCAGGGATTGTCTGTATCAGTGCCAGCATTTCCGCCAGTTCATTGTCCCTGAGCCACTTGAGTTTTTTTGCGAAAACGTCTTCCGCCACCAGCAGTATTGCATAGCCGCCGCCTACCACAAGCGCCGCAATCTTGAAGAATTCCCAGAACAGTATGAAAAGTTCTCTGGCCTTTATGCTTCGCGCGGATTCTTTCTCGTTGTTGTCTGTCATTTACTATGTCCTTGTTCTTGATGTACGTAATTTACCATGCTTTTCAGCATTTGCCTGTATTCAAATTGACATTTTGGCACTTTGAGATAAATTATGGCTGTTTTTTCTTTAGTAGGTGCGGCTGTGGAATTGCGGTCGCTTATGTCAAAAACTCAAGGAGTTAAAAAAATGGCAATCAAAATCGGTATCAATGGTTTTGGACGCATCGGCCGTATGGTCTTCCGCGCGGCAGTTGAGAATTTCGCAGGTCAAATTGAAGTCGTTGGCATCAACGACCTTCTGGATCCCGACTACCTGGCATATATGCTGAAGTATGATTCAGTTCATGGCCCATTCAAGGGCGATGTCAAGGTTGACGGCAACTATATGATCGTCAATGGCATGAAGATCCGCCTCACCGCTGAAAAGGAACCCGCAAACCTGAAGTGGAACGAAGTCGGCGCAGAAGTCGTTGTGGAATCCACTGGTTTCTTCCTGACAGATGAGACAGCCCGCGCACACATCACCGCTGGCGCAAAGAAAGTCATCATGTCCGCTCCTTCCAAGGATGCAACTCCCATGTTCGTCTATGGCGTCAATGACAAGACATACGCAGGCCAGGACATCATCTCCAACGCCAGCTGCACCACAAACTGCCTGGCACCTCTGGCGAAAGTTGTCCACGAGGCATTCGGCATCAAGCGCGGCCTGATGACCACAGTTCACGCTGCTACAGCCACACAGAAGACTGTTGACGGCCCATCCAAGAAGGATTGGCGCGGTGGCCGCGGCATCCTGGAGAACATCATCCCCTCCAGCACTGGCGCAGCAAAGGCAGTTGGCAAGGTTCTGCCAGCCCTGAACGGCAAGCTGACTGGTATGTCAATGCGCGTTCCTACCTCCGACGTGTCAGTTATTGACCTGACAGTCGAACTCGAAAATCCCGCCACCTACGAACAAATCTGCGCAGCCATGAAGGCCGCCTCCGAAGGCGAACTGAAGG
>JAFYGL010000392.1 GCA_017543165.1 Victivallales bacterium
ATTCCAGCCCTACAGGCAGGGCGGCAAGGACATAAGCAGGCGCTTTGGCGGCACTGGCCTTGGCCTGCCCATCTCCGCCCACATCGTGTCCCTTCTTGGCGGACGTCTGAACGCAAGCAGCCGTCCAGGCGAAGGAAGTTCCTTCTCCTTTGCAATAAAGGTGGCGAAGGCCCGTCCTGGTGAACAACGACATCTGGCAGGCGAGGAATTGCAGGTCACTCTGCCAGCGGATGAACTGAAGAAGAAGTTCGCGTTGCTGGTGGACGATACACCCACCAACCTGTTCCTGCTGGAAACGATATGCCAGGGAGCGGGCCTTCCGTACCGCACGGCACAAAACGGGCTTGAGGCAGTAAAACTATGCCGCGAGGAAAGTTTTGACATCATTTTCATGGATATACAGATGCCCATAATGGACGGCTACATGGCCATGCGCGAAATACGCTCCATGCCTGGCACAGGCAGCACACACATCATCGCGCTTACAGCGTCCACATACCAGTCAGATGTGGAAAAGGCACTGGCCTGCGGTGCCAATTCCTTCATTGCCAAGCCATTTGAGCGCAACCAACTGCTGCTTTGCCTGGCGGATGCGCTTTCAATCCATCCAATACGCAGCATTCCCGAACCACAGGAAATACACGAAAGCCAGGAGGAGGAGACTGTGCGCCGCATGCATGAGTTCATGAGGGAGCAATACCGCATATCCCTTGGCGAAATCAAGATGATTCTTGCACAGACCGCCGCCGACTGGAGACCGCTGCTGGAAAGCCTGGAAACATATTCCAGCAAGGGCCAATTTGACGAAGCCAGGGCAATACTCCACAGGCTCAAGGGACTTCTTTCCTCCATCGGCCTTGGCACATTGGCGGAACAGGCCGCAAAGGCCATTCAGGAAATGGATTCAGGCCAAAATCCACAACAGACTATTTCCAGAATGATAAACGAACTTGGCGGCATATTCCGCGAATTGGAAAAACACGTGACCTTAGGCTGAACATGAAAAAATCACTCTTGCTTTTAATTATGCTAACTATGCTAAGCGCACAGGAGACAAAGTTCTTTCTTATCCAGCTTGGCTCCATGCTTTTCACACATATTGAAATGGTGGATACTGACGAGGGACGCGCCAAAGGCCTGATGAACCGCAAGGAACTCGCATACGACGGAGGCATGCTGTTCGTCTTTCAAAAAGAGGACATGCTTTCCTTCTGGATGCGCAATACTCTAATCCCGCTGGACATAATCTATATGGACAAAAACGGCACCGTAACGGCTATTCACACAATGAAAACAGAGCCGCCACAGGCCCCCAATGAAAACGATGCCGCATATTGCGCCAGATTGCCTCTATATTCCAGCATAAAACCTGCACAATACGCATTGGAATTAAACGCAGGAATGGCTTCCGAAATCAAAGTCGGTGACAAAATCAAACTGCCCTCACTCAAATAAGAGGCAACTATTGCCCTTACTATAGTTTTCCAAATAGAGCAGCAGGGGGGTCGGGGGTCGCAGCCCCCCGTCGGTCGTGGCACTGTCCCATCCGTGCCTTTTCACCGCCTGCAACCGACATCCTCACTGTCCACTGTCCACTGTCC
>JAFYGL010000393.1 GCA_017543165.1 Victivallales bacterium
TATTCCAAGTGAATATGACTGTGGGCAGATTTCGTTTTGGATTCACTGGCGTCAATTTATTACTGGTTCCGTAAAGGGCTGTCATTTCTCCATTTCGCGGGGGCTCTAGGTCAGGTATTTCAAATGGCTTGTCATCAGAGAGACGTCGCCATGCGTTACCGCTCCAGTGTGCTCCTATGTATGCTGGAAAACTTGGCTGGTCGCCGATTCTGGTGAAGATTTCAGTCCATTCCTCTATGGAGACAGGCTCAGTCAACCGTGCCTTTAGGGATGTTGCCAGTTCAAGGACTGAATTAAGATTCATACTTGCCGCAAATGCGGGAATGCATGCATAATGGCGTCCATTTATCGTTGCCGTCACAAGTTCTACTGGCATTTTGGACATTTCCCGTTGGAAGAAGTCTGGTGGGGTAGGCGCCAATACAGGGCGAAATGTGGCATGTGGCATGTTCATGGCACTGCGCCTGAATACATAGCGTTCAGGGCGTTTATCCTTGCCATTGCCAAAGATACCCCGCACTGCCAGGCTGGAGAAGTCCTCTGGTGTCCCTGCCATAGTGTATTCCGTGAAATTCGAGCCAAAGCCGTAAAGCCCCAGCTTATTGGGCGTCTTAATGTCAAGCACGGACTCGCGGATGCTTTCTGGACGTGGATTTTGTCCTGCCCAGCCTCCCTGCGCGGCATATTCCCATTCAGCCTCAGTTGCTGGCCTTAATGTGTATCCAGGGGGAATCTGGTAACCAAGGTTCAACGAATATGCCAGGCTTGCGCAGTATGACAGAATGTCGTACCAACTCATGAGAGTCACTGGCATGGTCTTGCCTTCTTCTCTTGAACTTATGTATCTCATGTGGTCTAGGTACTGGCCGTTGGTAGTCTCGCGCTCAAATATCCAGAACGGATATGATATTTCCTCGACTTTGCCTGTCACAGAGGATACGAATTTGCCAGGTGGCACGAATGGCATGCTGAGGGGTAATGACAATTCCGTGGCATTGAAGGTCTTTCCTAGGCACGGCGAGTCGGGTACGGACAACTTTTCCGCCTGTTTTGTTGCCTGATTAAGCAAGGCGTCTCTCTGTTCATTGGAAAGATATTTCCCCAATGGAGACTGCAGATAACCGAAAATACTTGCGGCATAATGGAAGTCATCTCCAGTGTTTTGCGGAATGTTTTTAATCGCAGTTTCCGCAAGGCCTTTGTCCATGGTCGTGATAGTCACCTGTGCTGACTTGAGGTTCTTTTGCGCCATTTGCGCCCTTGCTGTGGAGAGCAGCTGTTCCACTGGCGCATATTCCTCGGAGGAAAGTTGTACTTCAATGTGAAAGGTTTTGGCAAGCCTGTTTTCCAATTCGGTCTGGAGTGTGCTGTCTTGCTGGATTGAGGCGCTTTGCGCGGACTTTTCTGGCTTCTGCTTATGAGGAAGGCAGAAATACGCAAGAGCAGAAATCACCAGCAGTAGGAGAGGCAGCCATATAAGCCAAGTCCTGCGCCGCGGGAGTTTCCCGCACTGAATTGCCTCCAAAAAGTGCTCTGCCGTGTCGAAGCGATGCGGATATGGACGGTTGCCGCAGGCGAAAAGCAGCACCTTGAAGAAACGCCTGTATTCTTCATCCTTCATTTTCTCGGGCGACACGGCTGGAAAGTCGTCTGGCGAGTTGCCTGTCAGTGCGCAGTACAGCAGTTTTCCCATGGCATAGAGGTCATCCGATGAATCGGCCCGCAGATTGAACTGGGGCGAATTGGCCGCCTGGATCAGTTTGTCAGGCGGTATGTAGCCCAGTGTGCCGCCGATGGAGACAGTGAGGCTCAAGGAGCGCAGCAAACCCAAATCCGAGAGCTTTGGCTGTCCGCCTACGTAGAGTATGTTCTCTGGCTTGATGTCCCTGTGGACGAGGTTCGAGGCGTGGAGTTGCGCAAGCGCCTTCAGCAGGTCAATGGCAAGCTGCCTCACTTCCGCAAGGGGGAGACCATCTTGTGCCTGTTTCAGTCGTCGTGCCAGTGTGTCGGGCTCATAGTGCTCTTTTGTGCCGGCGTTGTCGCCAGGCTCCATTGTATAGAAGAGTCCGCCGTCAAAATGCGCCACATGATGGATCTGTAGGAGATTTGGGCAATTGGCAATGCGTGACGATGCCTCAAGGCCGCGCAGTTCCTTTTCCTGGAGAGATTCCTGGTCTATGACCTTGAGGGCGTGCTGCCTTCCAGTCTCGTCCTTCACGAGCCAGACTGAGCCGTAGGCGCCGAATCCGCAGAATGCAATTAGTTCATATCCGCTGATGCCTTCTGGAAATATGGGAATTTGGTTTGGCACACTTAGCAGTCTTCAAGTTCCCTGATGATTTCACTGAGTCTTTCGAGGCAGCGGGACTTTGCCAGATAAACATTTGCCTGCGTCATGTCAAGGCATTTGGCGACCTCGGATACGGGAAGTCCCTTGACAGCGTACATCTCGTAGGCCAGGAATGTGCTGGGCTCCACCTTTGTCTTTAGGACAGCGGTGGCCTGCTCAAGGAGGTGATTGTGCCATTCCTCCAGCCAGCACTGGTCTTCGCTTTCATCCGCAATTTCCTCAAGTTTGGCATGGCTGTGTATTTCGTCCGCTTTGCCCTTTCGCCTGCGTATGATGTCAACACAGTTGTTGCCGATGAGCTTGCGCATATAGTCCCTGAATCTGCCTTTTGCAGGATTGTACTGGAATGATTCGCATTGGTGGAACACATCCAGCAACACTGACTGCATCAGCTCCTCGGCCTCGTCCCTGGTGAGATTGAAGTCCTTTGCCCGAAGCATGACCAGTGGCTTGTAGGTCTTCTGAAAGTCAAGCCAGTGGACATTGTCCCCGCTCTTCAGGGCGGCAAGCAAGGATGGATTGGTGGTGTATGCCATTTTATCCTACTGAGGTGATTTCAGAACCATTTTCCGAACAAAATATACAGAGTTGCATAACAATTGCAAATCGCTTGAATTATGTGCTCGAAGATTTATGTTTTGCCTTCATTGTATTTGAACTCTGGTTGGGATAAAGAATCATGGCGATAGTCTATGCATTGTGCTGCCTGGCATGCGCGGCTGTAAACGATTTCATATTCAAGCTGTTGTCCAGCGGCGGTAAAACTGAAGAGCACAAGTCCTGCGGCCCGTTTGTCAGCATAGTCGGCTGGATAATGGTCATTTCGTATTCTATATTCAGGCCTCCGCAAGCATGGGACTCTGGCAGAACATTGCTTTGGGGCTGCATATCTGGGGCTTTGTCGCTGATTTCCAATGTCCTTGTCATAGAATCAATGCGCTACCAGGCGGCTGGCGTGTGCTCCACGATATTCAGGCTCAATATGGTGCTTGTCGTTCTTGGTGCACATTTCTTCCTTGACGAGCCATTGACTGGCGCTCTGATTGTCGGGATAATATGCGCATTCTGCGCCATACTTGCATTCATTCCCAAAGGAAGGCGCTCCAGTGGCGACAAGGCAATGCTTGGCTTTGCAATGGCTGTGGTCGCCTGCGTGCTGAGAGCCTGCATGAGCCTTTCGTACAAATATGCCTTCAGCCACGGGGCCGACGAAAATGGCGTGGCAATGTTGACAGCCTTGTTCTGGGCGCTGGGCGGCATTGTCATAACCCTGGCGCAGGAGCATCGAATCTATAATCCGTCTCTGCGTGAATGGAAGATAGCACTCACTTCAGGTGTATTTACCACTGGCATAATAATATTCATGGTGAGAATGAATGTGTGCGGCAATGCAAGCGTGGTCAATCCGATAGCGCAGATGAGTTTTCTTGGAACCATGCTGCTGAGCTGTGTTTTCCTCAAGGAAAAGCTGGATTTCAGGAAAATGGCAGCGCTTCTGCTTGGCTGCACAGCGGTTTTGCTTTTGAGTCTGGGTGTCTGAAATGGGAAGGATCATAGCTATAGTTGTTTTTCTGCTGTTGAGCGTTTGGGCTGGTGAGGTGTCCGTTTACAGGGGGACTCGCACCCTTACGGCCAGGCCATTTGAAGCAAAGGAAATACGTGTGCTGTTTTCCGCATACGGGAAGCAGAAGGCAAAGGCTGATGCGCCTGGAATATGCCCGCCAGAATGGACATTTCCTGAAAAGCCAAGACCGCACTTCGCTGCGCTTACGCAATGGAATGCCAGCTTTAGCACTACGGGCAATGGGAAATACAGTTTCATGCTGAGCGAACATTCTGTATGCTCGGCGCTGTTCGTGGACGGCAGGGCAGTGGCCTCCTGGAAAGAGCATTTTGGCGGCATTGAACTGGAGGAGGGAAGGCA
>JAFYGL010000394.1 GCA_017543165.1 Victivallales bacterium
GAGGACAAAATGAAAAAGTATCTAGCTTTAATACTTGTTTTCTGCGCGGCATTGCCAACCATGGCACAAAGGAAACCCAACATGCCCCCTCCACCAGAGGAGCGAAACAACGGCGTCATGGTCAAGCCTGCCCCTAAAAAGCCATCAAGCAACATAAGCATGGGACAAGTCAGGCCCGCAACGACAAGCCAAGGCAGCGTGCAATCATTATCCAATAGGCCCAACAACAATCTTATCGCCGCCAAGCCTGCACCGCCCAGGCCAGAGGCGAAGACCTCGGCTTCACCCAAGCAAAAGCCAGCACCCAAGCCGCAGACAAAGCCAGAACCCAAGCCGCAGGCAAAACCGCAACCCAAGCCGCAGCCAAAGCCGCAGCCAAAGCCAGCGCCAAAGCCACAGCCCAAGCCAGCGCCAAAGCCAGTTGCACCAGCACCGCATCACAAGCCAGCAACGCCACCGCCTGCTGTGCATCATCCACACCATCCTGACAGAAATGACTATGTCCCTGGCTTTCACAGGCATCCTCTGCCGCCTCCACGTGAGAGGCATTACTACTACTCCTGGATTCCCCTGCGCTGGAAAGAAACATACAGTTTTGAACAAATACCTCTGCAGATGAGCTGCGACCTGCACACTGGCAAGAAGATCATCTTCTACTTCGAAGAAAACACAACCACAGGCTATACCTGGTTTGCAAGGTACGACGCCAACATAGTGGACGTTGACATAGAACACCAGGGAGGAGGCTTCTTTGGCTTTGCAGGCGCACCAGGCAGAGCTGAAATCAAGATCAGAGGACGGCGCGAGGGATACACTGTGGTCGAACTGGTCTATGCACGCAGCTGGGAATGGACCAATGGTGCGGCACCAGCAAAAGTGGTGCAGATATTCATAGACTCACATCGTTAAACCATACACATCGCGTCTTCTGTCATGACCATACTGGAACTTTGCAAGGGAATGGAGGGGCTGGGAGCCTCTGACTTGTTCTTCTCCGAGGGCAAGCAGCCCGCCATGCGCGTGTCAGGCACAGTCAAACTGGTGCCTGATGCGCCCGTCCTTGGAAAGGAAGACCTGCTGGATTTCATCGAGAGGCAATTTCCCAAAGGCACCCTTGAGGCCCTTGTCAGAGAAAAGGACCTGGACCTGGGGGCGGACATCGGCGTGGGAAACCGCATCCGTGCAAACCTGTCATACCGCCGCGGCTTCATGGCAATGGATGTGCGGCGGGTGTCCTCAGGCGAATTGCAGCCCACTTTGCTTGGCATACCAGACAGCGTCCTGCAATTCGCCGCCAATCCACGTGGGCTCATCCTGGTCACTGGCGCCACCAGTTCAGGAAAATCCACCACGCTTGCCTGCATGCTGGACTATATAAACAGCAACATGCGCAAGCACATAGTCACAATCGAGGACCCAATCGAATTCGTGCATGAGGACAAGTTGAGCGTAATATCCCAACGCGAGGTCCAAAGCGACACAAAGGACTTCGCCACTGCGCTGAAACACGTGGTGCGCCAGAATCCCGATGTCATATTCATTGGCGAGATACGCGACGCCGAAACCATATCCACGGCCATCTCCGCCTCGATGACAGGGCATCTGGTTGCTGCCACAATGCATACGCAGGACACGTCGCAGACCATAGAGCGCATATTGGGCTTCTTCCAGGAGGAACAGCGCCAGCAGGTCGCACTGGACCTGTCCTACACGTTGAAGGCAGTAATCGCGCAAAGGCTGCTTCCAAAGTCCAATGGCAACGGGCGCGCCCCTGCGTTCGAGATACTGGTGAACACGCCGCTCGTCCAGAGAATGATTGCCAACAGGAACATCGGCAGCCTCTATGATGTAATCAAGGCAAGCAAGCAGGACGGAATGTGCTCCTTTTGCCAGTCCATATACAATCTATGCAACGAAGGCATCGTCTCCATGGAAACTGCCCTGCGCTTCGCAACGGACAGGGACGAGCTGGCTCTGCTATTCAAGGGCATGGAGACTGGCGTGGACATGTTCCGCAACTACTCCTCAGACCCAGACAATGGCCTCAGCATAAAGAAACTGCTTGGCGATGCGCTCCACTATGGCGCATCAGACTTGATTCTCACGGCTGGCTCCCCTCCTGTGGTGCGCATTGACGGCATGCTCCGCGCCTTTGACATGCCTACATTGACGGCTGGCGACACGCGAAAACTGCTATACAGCGTGCTCAATTCCGCGCAGAAGGCAGTGTTCGAGGAGAAGCACGAACTGGACTTTGCGCTGGCGGTGCGTGGCATAACCAATGACAGGAACGAGGAATACCGCTTCCGCGTGAACGGCTTCCACCAGCGTGGCTCCGTGGCGGCGGCAATGCGTGTGATTCCCAGCAAATTGCCAGACGCATCCAAACTCGGCCTGCCGCAGTCCGTGCTGAAACTGGCACAACTGCGCCAGGGGCTTGTTCTGGTGACTGGGCCAACTGGATCAGGAAAATCAACTACGCTTGCCGCGTTGCTGGACATAGTGAACAGCACACGCCCCTGCCACATCATCACAGTTGAAGACCCCATCGAATTCGTGCACCCGCACAAAATGGCCATCGTGGAACAACGCGAAATCAATGCGGATACGCTTAGTTTCGCCAATGCTCTGAAATATGTGCTGCGGCAGGATCCAGACGTAATACTGGTCGGCGAAATGCGCGACCTGGAAACCATAGAGACAGCACTGACCGCCGCGGAAACAGGCCATCTTGTATTCGCCACACTTCATACAAATGATGTGACACAGTGCGTGGACAGAATCGTGGACGTGTTTCCAGCCAACAGGCAGAACCAGGTCCGCATGCAGGTGGCGGCGACACTGGAGGCCGTGATTTCACAAAGACTCCTGCCAAGAAACGGGCAGCCTGGCCGCGTGGCGGTGTTCGAAGTGCTGATCGGCACCACGGCAGTCCGCGCAATGATACGCGAACAAAAGACACACCAGCTCCTGGGCACAATGGAAACCTCCCAGAAGGACGGCATGATCACAATGGACAGGGCGCTGATGAACCTGCTCAACGCAGGCCTCATATCCAGGGACACATTCCTCAGCATGCAGCCACATTTTTCAGCAGACAATCTACGGAGGTAATTGCCTCTACAGCCCCAATTCACCAACTATGCCAAGTAGCCAAAGCAATACAGCCCAAGTAAAAATGCAGGTCATAGTCAAGCACAAGCGGGGCCTGCACCTAAGAAGCGCGGCGCAACTGGCTGCACTTGTCGCCAAATACGATGCCAATGTTACATTGGCCAAGGGGCGAAAGACGGTGCAGGCAAACAGCCCGCTGGAGATAGTGGCGCTCTCCGCCTCTCCAGGCACAAAACTCGGCGTCACGCTTTCAGGCAAGGATGCGGAGGCTGCCGCCGCCGCGTTGCAGGATTTCTTCAACAATCCAGAGGATAACCTATGACTTCCGCGGCAATGACAATTAAACTGGAAGGCATTGGCGTCAGCGAGGGCATCGTCATTGCGAAATGCCGCAAGAAATCCAGCAACATAAATGCGATACTGGAGCGCAAGATTCTGCCTGAAGAGGTGGAATATGAATTGGCGCGCCTGCGGCAGTCAATCGCCTTGTCAAGAACCCAACTGGAGGATATCAAGGAGAATGTCAAGGCCAATGGAAGCGGCGACGTCTCCGAAATACTGGAATTCCACATCATGCTGCTGGAGGACGAGGAACTCCTGGCCAGCATAGAAAACCACCTTCGGCAAGACCTCATTTGCCTTGAGAAGGCCATTGAGAAAGCCTGCCGCAAAGCCGCCAATGACATGGAGGCCATGGAAGACCCGTATATGCAGGCACGGGCGGACGATATCAGGGACGTGGAGAAAAGGCTGCTCCTTAACCTGAACGGTGTGAATAAAAACACCGCACCGCAGAATGCTGGCGAACCACGCATACTGCTGGCGGAGGATCTGACGCCTTCGGAGGCCGCGCATATCGACGCAAGGAACACATTGGGCTTCATCACTTGCAGCGGCAGCAGAACGTCACATACCGCAATTCTTGCGCGCGCGCTGGGCATCCCAGCCATCGTCGCCGTAAAGCAAAGCCTGGACGACATTCCAGACGAGGCTTTGATAGCAATGGATGCAAAGCAAGGCATCGCATTCGTCAATCCCAGCCAGGAAATCGTGGATACCCTGGAGGAGCGCAGGCGCCAGAGGCAGCAACTCTCGGAAATGTATTCCACAGCCAGCAACCGTCTGCCTGAAACCAAGGACGGATACCAGACATACCTGGTGGCAAACGTGGAACTGCCCTCCGAGGCTCTGAACGTCAAGGAAAAATACAACGTGGGAATCGGTCTTTTCAGGACGGAATTCCTCTTCATCGCCTCTGGCCATCAACTGACCGAAGAGGAGCAGTTCAATGCCTACAGGGACACGGTCAAGGCGGTCCATCCTTATTCGGTGATTTTCAGGACCTTGGACATCGGCGGGGACAAGTTCATGAGCCAGTTGCAGGCCTCCAGGGAAATAAACCCCTTCATGGGCACAAGGGCAATCCGCCTGTCGCTGCGCCTCCCCGAAATGTTCAAGACGCAGATACGCGCCATCCTGCGTGCCTCCGCATTCGGCAAGGTGCGCATGATGTTCCCCATGATAAGCGCAGTCGAGGAACTGACACAGGCAATGGCAATGGTGGATGAAGTCAAGGAAGAACTGCGCAACGAGGGGCTTCTCTTCAACGAGCACATCGACATTGGTTGCATGGTCGAGGTGCCTTCCGCCGCGCTGGTGGTGGAGAGACTGGTGGAATACGTGGATTTCTTCAGCATAGGCACCAACGACCTGGTGCAATATTCGCTGGCGGTGGACAGGGCGAATGCGGACATCGCATACCTCTACCAGCCAGCGCACCCCGCCGTGCTGCGCCTCATAAAGCATGTCACCGACACGGCAATCGCCAACGGCAAATGGGTCAGCGTATGCGGCGAAATGGCAGGCGACGCCTTATACACGCCCCTTCTGCTTGGCATGGGCATACAGGAACTCAGCATGAGCCCTGTCTCCCTGGCGCCAGTCCACAGGCTCATTAGCAGCATCAGCCGCCATGACGCCGAAAAATTGGTCGAAGCGGCGCTGAAATGCAATAACGGAAATGAAGTGGAAGCGCTTTGCAGGGACTTTATCAATTCAAATTGTCCTGAACTGATTTCACAATAAAACCTAGAGGAAGGAAGCAATGAAAAAGCACATTTTATTGGCGTTGGTGGCATTGAGTGGTATTCTTTTGGCTGAAATCAAAAACAAGCCAGACGAGAATACACTTTGGCTGGAAGATGGAAAGAACATAGTCACCAGCGAAGCCGTTGGCAAAGGCTGGTTGGGAAATGCAGACGGCTCTGGCGTAAAGAAACTTAAAATCGTGCCACGCGCGGAAAAGGGCTTTGACTTCTGCGCATCGGACAGCAGCGGCAAAAAGACACACCATTACGTCCCCCGCAATCCTGAATACAAGTATCTGGTGATAGACATAGACGACCTGGAGATGTACAAGGGATACCACAACTGGACTTTGCAAATGGACAATGCAGGCATTGTCTGGAGCCAGGCTGGCGCGCTCAATCCAGGCATTTTCATTTTCGACATGTTCGCTGGCCGTAAAAAAGAAAAGGCAAACCAGAAGTCGGACAATCTTTTCATCTACGTATATGGTGCCACTCTGCACTTAAACGAGATCAAGATCGTAAAGAAGCCAGATGTGATGATTGAAGTCAAGGAGAAGAACGGCAAGAACGGCTTCACCATCGGAGACACGCTTGTCTTCACTGTCACCTTGAAGGAGGAGGCGGAGGATGTGTCGTTGAGGCTGTTCAACAGCGGCGTCCCCTCCGCATTGACCATAAACGACTTGCAGAAAATCCAGCTCAAGCCAACTGACGACACACAACTGGTATGGACAGCGGAACTGGAAGTGAAAAAATTCGGCATTTCGGAAAAACAATACAACTTGCACGACAGAATCATGGTAAAGGCCACCCTGCTTGGCGGAGCCAC
>JAFYGL010000395.1 GCA_017543165.1 Victivallales bacterium
ATTGTAATGGGTAGCATCCCCCACCCACCATCCGCTACTAACATAAGCCAGGAAGTTCGGGGTTGCAAGGGGCAAAACAAAGATGTCTTCATTACTACACTTTATATGGAATTTGATAAAAAGTAATAAAAAACTTGTTCCACAAGGGAGTATGCAAGTGCCGCTCTACGGCACTTGCATACTCCCATAGGGAACATAGCGTTTTGAAATTACCTCTAAAGTTTGTGGAGGCAATTTTCTCTTGGCATCATTTACAATTAGGAGATTTTGAAATGCATTGGATTGACTGGAGCATTGTGGCATTACTGGTGGCCCTGCTTGTTTTCACCCTCATCTACTGCCGCAGATTTGTCCGCAGCGCGGCTGACTTTCTGGCCGCAAACCGCAGCGCTGGACGATATCTTCTTACCATCACCAGCGGCATAGCAGGGACTGGTGCCATTTCAATCATAGCCGTGTTCGAACTGCATTTCAAGGCAGGCTTCACGCCGCAGTGGTGGGGCTTCCTGTCAGGACCGCTGGCACTGCTAATCGCAATCACAGGATGGGTGTACTATCGGATGCGCGAGACACGCTGCCTTACAATGGCGCAGTTTTTTGAGGTGCGCTACAGCCGCAATTTCCGCATTTTCAGCGGCCTTGTCGGCTGGCTGTCTGGCATTCTCAACTATGGCATATTCCCTGCGGTATCGGTGAAATTCTTCATCTACTTCTGCAAACTGCCCGATTCCTTCAAACTGCCAGGCATTCCCTTCGAAATCAGCACATACGTCTGCCTGCTACTTGTCGCCATGACACTGGGCTGCTATTTCGCCATCAATGGCGGGCAGGTGGGCATTATGCTCACGGACTTCGTCCAGGGCATGTTCTGCAACGCATCATTCCTTATACTGATGGTATTTTTCCTGTTCAAATTCAGCTGGGGCGACGTATCCGAAACACTGACTCAACTCCATGAAAAGACACCAAACGCCTCAATGCTGGACCCCTTCGCGACCACGGGCATCAAGGATTTCAACATCTGGTATTTCGTCATGGGCATAATCAGCACTTTCTTCGGCACTGGCACATGGCAAGGCAATTCAGGCTATAACGCCTCCGCAAAAAACGCACATGAGGCGAGGATGGCAAACATGCTCGGCTCATGGCGTGTGCTGGTTCAAAGTTCACTTATACTGTTCATTCCAATATGCGCAATTGTTTTCTTCAACAATCCCAAATTCGCGACAGAGGCAAGCTCCGTCAACCAGGTCATTGCAGGTCTTCATGGGCAGGACATTTCCCAGGCGAGAGTGCCGATGTTCCTCGCCACCCAGTTGCCAGTGGGCCTGATTGGACTTTTCGCCGCAGTGATGTTTGCAGCCATGCTTTCAACTGACGACACCAGCATGCACAGCTGGGGGACTATCTTCATCCAGGACGTGGTCATGCCCTTCCGCAAAAAACCATTCACTGAAAAAGGCCATCTTCTTGCCCTGAGGCTTTCAATCGTGTTTGTAGCATGCTTCGGCTTTCTTTTCAGCTATTATTTCAAGCAAACAGAGCATATTCTGCTTTTCTTCCAGATTACGGGAGCGATTTTCATGGGAGGGGCAGGCGCAGTGGTCATTGGCGGTCTCTACAGTCGCACTGGCACAACCGCGGGCGCATGGGTTGCCATGATTCTGGGTTCGGTTCTTTCATTGGGAAGCATTCTGCTTCAGCAGGTGTGGAAACCCTTCCTGGCTCCATGGCTTCTCAATACTTTTGCAGACGGCCCCTTTGCCGCATACATAGAGGCAAACAAGGAACAATTCCCTCTGAACGGAAGAGTCCTTTCATTCGGCATAACCTTCCTGGCTTTCACAAGCTACTTTCTTGTAAGCTGGATTGACAGAAAAATACATGATAAAAAACTGTTTGACCTGGACAAACTGCTCCATCATGGTGAATATGACATTGCTGGCGAACACCAGAAAAGCGGATGGAAACCAGGCCGTATATGGAGCAGACTAGGCCTCACAGAGGAATTTTCCAAACTTGACAGGGTGATATTCTTCTGCTCCATTGGATGGACAATGATGTGGTTCATTGTCTTCCTTGTGATTACTTTCAATCGCTTTGTCCTGAAAATGAACGTGGACGGCTGGCTAAATCTTTGGAGAACCTATCTGATGCTGTCATTCTTCATCGGCGTTGGCACAACAATCTGGTTCTTCATCGGCGGAATTGTGGACATAAGAAAACTTTTCCGCGCCCTTGCCAGCAGCAAACGCAATCAGAAGGATAATGGTCAAGTCATAAATGGGCGAAATGCAGGCGAATGATGCCATGCAAGCGTCCTTGCAGAAAAAGGGGCTGTTGCAAAAACATTTCTGGTTTTGCAGCAGCCCCGTCAAAATTAGTGCAGCATGACCTGGCCGCCTGTCACTGGGATGGCCTGCCCTGTTTCGTAGTCCTGCTCCACACAGTACATGATTGCCTTTGCCACATCGGGCGGTGTGCAGCCGCGGCGCATAGGCACCTTGTCCTCATAGAAGCGCCTCACATCCTGGACGGTCTTTGCGCCAGGAACCTTGCCAGCCTGCAAATACTGAATAAACAGGCCTTTTTCAGGATGGCTCCATAGTGGCCCGTCGTAGAAGTTGCCAGGGCAGACGCTGTTGACCTTGATGCAGCTTGTCACCAGTTCCTTGGCAAAACTCTGGGTAAGACCGATGGTGCCGAACTTGGAACCAGCGTATGCGCCGTTCTTGTTGCTGCCTTCCAGACCACTCTTGGAATTGACCTGGACAATGTCCGACCACAGTCCCTTGCCATCCACAATCTGCGCAGCCATCACCCTGGAGACATACTTGCAGCAGAGGAAATAGCCAGTGTAGTTGATGTTGGTGACAAAGTCCCAGTCCTTCTTGGAGATTTCCATGACGGAGCCAGCGCGTACCACGCCTGCATTTGCCACCAGCAGGTCGATGCCGCCCACCTGGCGTGTAATGTCATCCACCATGGCCTCCACGGATTCCTCGTCGGAGATGTTCACCGCCACGGAGATTGCCCTGTCCGCGCCATATTTGTCGCAAAGTCCCTGGGCCGCCGCTGCGGCGCCTTCCACGTTCATATCGGCAATCACCAGAATGCCGCCATTGGCAGCAAGATATTCGGCAATGCCCAGGCCAAAGCCCTGCGCGCCGCCAGTGACCACGCAGATTCTGTTGTTGAGGCGCCCCGCTGTGGCCTTTGCGGCGATTTTGCGGCGGTATGCTTCGCCTTCGCAGTTCTCAATGTAGCCGTACTGTTCTTCAGTCAGATAGTTTGCGCCGCCGAATGCCTCCGCCAGTATTTCCACATTGCGGGCATTTTCCCATGCAAGCGCGGCGGCCTTTGCGTCCTTCAGTGTCGGTGCCGCGGCGACAACGCCCTTTCCAGGAAGTTCCACTATGCGGGGAACGTATCCCTTATTTGCGATGAAGTCCTGGATGCTGGCGCTGTTGGCCTCGCCAACGTATGCGAAACTCTTGGAATACACGATCTGGTCGGGCATCAATGGCCCCTGTGTCGCATTGGCGGCACCTGCAAACATGACCACCGCCCTGCTGGAGGCGTCTGGCGCCAGAAGTGTACGGAGTGCTGGCAATACAGCCAATGTTTCCTTGTCACATGCGGTGCTGACCTTGACCAGTTTGTCAAGCAGCCCTGCCGCCTGGTACTTGGCCTTCAGTTTTGCGGTCATGTCGCTGTAGAGTGCCTGGATTTCCTCAGGTGTATCAGCGCCCACGAACACGCCGTGGTTCTGGATGAAGAACACATGGGGCTGCGCACCCTTGGCGGCCTGGTAGTCAGACAGCAGTTTCTTTGCGGCCAGCGCCAGTGCAAAGCCAGGCGCCTCGTATTGCATCCAGGGTGCCTCTGGGAAAAGTTCCGCGCATATTGCCTTGCCGTCCTTGGCGCAGGTCATTCCGTTGATGAATGTGGGATGCAGGTGCACGATATACGTCCACTGGAACACCTCATGGAGAGGCGTCTCGATGGAAGGCCTGCCGCTGCCAGCGGGTTCCACTGCATTCTCGATGTATGCCTTCACCAGATTCTCAGTCGCTGGCTCGCAGGGCTTGCCCTTGATGTCAAACAACTCCCGCAACTTGGCACGGTTCACCTTGACGAAGTTCTCCGGCTTTATCGTGGCAAGAGCCACGCCGCTGGGCTTTATGTAAAGACTGTCCCCGTTCTTGACAGATGTGTTGCCACCGCCAAGAATCACGTAATCCGCGTCCGCGCCGTACAAGTTTGACAGGCGGGCGATGTTCTGCAATTTTTCCTGCATAATCAATCCTCTTTCTTGTGACTGTTCTGGCCCCGTCCAGGACCTATTCTATTTGCTAATGTTGACTCCCTTGTCTATTGCGATGCCGCGCCTGACGAAAGTTGGCCTGTCCAGCCATTCGTCCTTGTTGGCGGGCTGCGGGTCTTCGTGGAATATGCCCAGGCTGTCGCATGCGTCGTATGAGAATTCCAACTGGTGCTCTGCCGCCCCCTTGCTGCGCCTGCTCCTGGAAGGCCTGGCGTTGCCCGCCTGGTGCGCACCGTCGGTCTGGCTGAAATTGCCATTGAAGTGCAAGAGCAAAGTGACGCGGATTCTGCAATCCATCCCATTGTCCTCGCATGCGGCTGCCTCCATGATTCCGCTGGGCAGCATTTTTGACAGGCTGGAAAGCACATTGTCCAAATCAGTCTCGGTGCACTCACCGCTGACGCGCAGCAATGCAATCGCCCTGTCCACATTGTCAATGAACTTGGGTAGTTTGAACAATGGATTTTCCGCAATATTTTCGCTTATTTCCGCTATCTTTTCAGAATTGCATTTTGCACGCGCGATGTAGCACTGTGGATTGCTGTCCACGCAAATCTTGGCGATCATCTCTGGATTCATGTTGAAGAGATTTGTCTTTGCCAGCGGTATGGTCAGGTCCATGGCGGTTTCAGCCAGGAAATTCGCGGCCAATGCCAATGCCTTTGAGGCGGGGCAGTCCTTGTATTGTGCCAGAATGATGTCGTTGGGTGCCAGTATGACTGCACGGCAGAAAAGGGACAGGGAAGGCAGCACCTCGTCCGCATGCCTTTTGCGTTCCGCACTCTCGAAGTGGAAAGGCATGACGCAGAGCGCCATGACGGGCACATCGTTGTCGTTCTCCATTATGGTTAGCAATCCGTCCAGTGCGCCGCCAATGCCGCCAGCAAGGCCAGCCATCACGATGACCAGCCGCCGCCCGTCTAGCAATGATGCGATATTTTCCGCCTCGTCCCTGAGCAGCAGATTACCCATGGTCCAGTCGCCTGCGGTGCCGCCGCCATTCTGCGCCTCGTCGCCCAGGCGCAATGTGTTTATGCCAGCCTGCCGCGCAATCTCCAAATCTTTGGTATCCGCGTCTATGGCAAGACATTGCACATCCTCGCCGATGCCGACGTTTGCCAGGCTGCAAAGCGCATTTATACCCGTATGCCCCAATCCAATCACAAGGACAGGAGCCTGACTTTGACTTGTATTTTCATTGCTGCTTGCCATCGTGTGTTCTACCAATTCGTCATAATCTTGAATATCTTCCCAACAATATCCAGCGTACTGCCGCCGCTTGACTTGTCATTCTTCAGCAGTTTCTTGATCTGATTGTCGGTAATGGCCATTCTCATCATGCCCAGCGGCACGATCCAGCGTGGGTCCTCCAGAAAATCGCCGCCTGTGGTGCACTGGTATTCGCTGCCTGGCTTTGCGATTTCAGCAGGCAGTTCCAGCACCCTGGAGGCGATGGAGCACACATTCGGCAGCATGGCGCCGCCTCCTGAAATGAAGACCTTTCCATGTATCATGTCAAAGACATCGCTAGCCACAAGACGCCGCTTGACCAACTGGAAAATCTCCTCCACGCGCGCCTCCACTATGGCAACTATGCTTTCCATTGGAACTTCCCGCTCCTTCTGCCCGCCCTTGTGGCGCAGGCGAACTGTACGCTTGCCATCCTCGGAAGCAAGTTCCGCATATATGGAATCCAGGCTATGCACCAGATGCTGAGCCACCTCCCAGTCGATTTCCAGCCCCAGCATCAAATCATTCTCAATGTGGTTGCAGCCGATTGGAATGTGCCCGAACTCAATCAGCCCTGGCTTGGAATTCAGCGAATACAAAGTCAGGCCAGCGCCGATGTCAATTGCAAGGCTGTGCTTATCCCGTTCGCTGGCGTCATTCCTTGCGTATGTGGGGACTGTCGCAGTGTACAGGAAAACGGGCTCCATGCCATCGGTCGCTTCCTGCATCATGCGCTTGAGGGTGTAGTACCTGGGCTTGTTGGTGAAAATCGCCGCCTTCATGTACGCGTGCAGATTGCGGGTGAGCAGGTTGTTCACTTCGTATGTGATGCCCTGCTCCGTCTTGAAATAGCGCATGCACAAATGCAGCACCTCGTTTGCACCATCGATTTCCGAGACGCATTTTTCAATTCCGATTTTCTGCGCACGGAGCAAATCTTCCTCAGTGATCTGCTTGTTCCTGGCGCTCACGGCGGCCTCCACATTCTCTGCGTGAACAAACTGCCCTGCCACGCCAACGTACAGGATCGTGTCCCTGACATCCATGCCAGAATCAACCTCCGCCTCATGTATCGCCAGTTCAATCTGCCTGCGGACGGGGTCCACATTCAATATCTCGCCCTTGCGTATGTGGATCGGGAGATTGCTGTCATCCACGTTGTTGCTGACGGCCCTGCCCATGCCGTAAATGCAAATCCTAGGGCAGTTATCATCCTCTGCATCGGAGGCAATGCCGCCAATGAGCACCTTTACCGTCTCAGTTCCAATCTCTATTACGGTGAACAACTCCGATGTGCCACCAGCGTCTGTATTTTTCTCATTCGGCATATTTCAAATCACGGCAAAAATACCACTGAATACAATAGGTTCTTTGATTGGCGTAATGTAATGTTTTCTCACCTGCTGGCAATAGGCAAAATGAGATTTTTTATGCGCAAGGCCATTAGCCGCCACTCTGGACGGAGGCCTTGCAAACAAACTAACATGCACCACATTATAAAGTAAACAATGGTAAATAAGAAAATCGATATCATTCATTTGAAAAGCAAAATCATCGATTATATATTACGGCACATAAAAGTAAACAATGGTATATAAGAAATTAGACACCGATGGAATTCCCATTTCAAAAAGTCAAGGATGCACTCCAATGCTTCAACCGCCCCATATATGAGACGGTCATACTGACTTTGATTGAAATGATTGATTCGGGAATGCTCCCTCCAGGCACAAAATTTCCGCCTGACAAGAAACTCGCCATTGAACTGGGCATCAGCCATATCACCCTTGCCAAGGCGCTGAATGAACTGCGCAGGCGCAATATACTCGACCGCCGCCGTGCGACGGGGACCTCTGTACCCGAAACGAAAATGCTTCCCGAGGCAAACAAGGCACGCAAGAAGATTGCCGTGGTGTTTGACTATGCGTCGGAGGAGACATTTCAGCAAAGCCTGTTTCTCAAGCTCCATCAGGGGCTGGAGCAATTGAATTGCACGATGTGCTTTTTCTCCTCTGACGACAGTTCTGAAAAGCAATTGTCCATTCTGCATGAGATACTGAATGATTTTTCCATTTCAGGATGCATCGTATGGTCCATCCTTGACAATGAACAGGCTAAAAAAATAATACGCATGCGTCCAAGATATTATCCATTGATATTCCTGGACAGGCACTATGAGGGATTTGACCATGACGCGGTAACCTACCCCAATTTCGACTGCGGAGCCGCAATAGCCATTTCACTAAAGCGCCGTAAAATCAATTCATGCTGCTGGATTGAGACAAAAACAAAGCATGACGTCATTTCGGATGTCGACCGCAGAAACGGCTTCCTGTCCGCCTGGAACAATGGAAGGCATTTTGAAATTCTCACCTTGCCCGAGACGGAGGAGGATGAGACGGAAATCAGAATTCCACGTGCTGGAGCATACGTCTGCCCAGACAACAACCTGGCACTGCAGTTCAAGCGGATTCTGCTGAAGCGTGGCGAGCTTGAAGGCAAAAGGCTGTTCGTCATAGAGACACCGCCTGAAAACCATGGGGAATTAAAGGAATTCACCGCATACAAGTTTGCTCCCGACATGGGAGATGAGGCAATAAAGATACTTTCTTCGAGGTTGAACGGAAAAGAATGCTGTACCGTAAGTCACTCAGGAAAATGGAGTGTCCTTGAAGGCAAAAATTCAACCAGGAGAAAGTTTTATGACAAACCACCTCTCAAAGAAACGTAACGCCTTCACGCTCATCGAATTACTCGTCGTAATCGCAATCATTGCCGTGCTGGCGGCCATGCTCTTGCCCGCATTGAGCAAGGCCAAGGAACGGAGCCGTTCCATCAACTGCATCAGCAATCTCAAGCAGATCATCAGTGCGGAAATGAGCTATTCAATGGATTACGAGGACTACTACATCCCAAATGAGTCTCACCATGGCGCTGAATTCTACTGGCCTAAAACAATGGTCACCTACGGCTATATGCCAGGTGACGCCACAAGTGTCCAGTACACAAACACCCCAGTCAAGGGAGCCTTCGCCTGCCCATCCGCAGTCAAGGAACTTGACCCCGCGTATCCTGGGCAGGGATGCCGTTTTGACAAAAGCACATACCACTCCTTTGTCGGCGCCCATTACGGCTATACCACAATCCACCAGAACAAAACTGTGGATGGCCTCGGGGGGAACAGAAGACTTCTGAAGTGGACCACGCCCAAGCAGCCCGCTGGCTTCTTTGTCTTCGCCGATGTCTTTGCCAACAACGCAGGCCGCCTCAGCGCCTACACTCCCAACCAAGTGAATTTCGAGAGGCACAACGGACCAGCAAACATAGCATTCGGCGATGGCCATGCGGAATCATACAACAGCAACACACAAATACTCCTGGACCGCAAATATGAAATGAACGGTCCTTGGAGAGTTGACTGATTTTTGTATGCAATAATGTTTCACGCCGCATTGTCAATTTTCTACAAATTCGGGACATTTGATGAAAAGATGCGCCGCTACTTCATGGCGACAATCGCCATCGACGGCACCCTGCGCCTTGTGTTGCCCCGTGATTTGGGCAATCCTGCTCTCACTGAATAATCACAAAAAAAAGGTTCCTTTATGAAATACTACATACTACTTGCCGCACTTGCTCTGGCCTCCTCCCTCTTCTCAGCACCTGCCAATCTGGCCTTGGGCAAGAAATTCATCTTCGAACAGAAGCCCCTTTATCACCTGACACACGACGCAAATGATGAATCTGACCTGACAGACGGCAAATTCCGCAATGACGACATCTGGTTCTACAAGGAAACCGTAGGCTGGCAAGGGCAACCATACATCTCACTCATCCTTGACTTGGGGGAGCCCAGTTCAATTGACAAAGTCCGCATTCACCTGGCGCAAGGACACGGCAGCGTCCATTTTCCCGAAAGACTTCTTTTCCTGGCGGGACACAAGCCAGACGAGTATAAATTGATATGCGACATCATATCGGACAACAAGGCCAGCATCCCACCTTATGAAAAGGGACGCCACAGAGCCTTCTTGGAAAGCAGGAAACACGTCAATTTCAAGGCACGCTACATAAAGCTCATAGCCTTTCCAGAAAAAGATTCCACATATTTCTTCACTGATGAAATAGAGGTCATAGAAGGCAAGCCCAATGCCCCTGTCCTTTTCATGAGCGGCGGCTTCAAGGGAAGCACGCCCGAATACGTCAAATTCATGAATTTGGAGAGGCGTCTTGACAGCGATGCGGAGCAAATACAGGCCAATGCAAAACTTGCAGGGGTAGATTACCCAGTTGCCCCCCTTAAGGCAGAATTGCGCAAATCATACAAGAAATACATGACAGTAACGAAAACTGACACAGATTTTCCAGTGAACCTTGCACAGCAGGAGCTGGCGGCGGCCAACCAGAAAATCATGGCAGACGCCCGCTTGAATGGCATAGTTGCATGGAGTTCGGGACGCTGGGATCCTTTCAATTCCTTCAGCTATCCACAGGATAATGCCAAATGCCGTGAAATCAAACTCTCGTCGGGCGAAATACGCAATTTGCCATTGAATCTTACAAATGCGGATGCCA
>JAFYGL010000037.1 GCA_017543165.1 Victivallales bacterium
AAACGGGAGAGAAAAGAAAATGGAAGACAATTGGGACGAAAATGCAACCAGGGTACCAGAAAGGAACGACTTCTGCAAGGGCTTCGAGCAAGGGGTGAATCTGTACTTTGAGGAATATTACCGCTTTCAGAACCATGACGAAAGCAAGGTAAGGCAATACCAGCTGCCACCCTTGCCAGACACATTGGAGGAGTGGCAAAAGCAGCGCGCCGGCATACTCCAGCAGTTCAAGGACTGCGTATATGGCGTCATGCCCCCTGCCCCAGACCATCTGGAAATCAAACTGCTGGCTTCCAGGGACGATGCACTGGGCGGCATTGCCCTGCGCCGCGAATACCGCGTGTATTGCAGCATGGACAACGGCAAGAAGTTCGACTTCGACATACTGCTCTATGTCCCCAAGAACGCAAAGACGCCGCCTCCCGTGTTCGTGCATCTGAACTTTGGCGGCAATCAGGCAAACACACCTGATGACGATATACGCCCGACGCGCGCGCCCGGGCAGGACCCAGGACACTGGCATGCAGACTGCCCAAACAAGCAGAGGCGCGGCGTGGATCTGTTCCGCACAAACTACATCGAGACCATAAAGCGCGGATACGCCTCCTGCACAGCATGCTACGGCGAGATATTCCCTGACAATCTGGACGGTTTCCGCAAGAGCCTGTTCCGCCTCTTCTACGAAGACCTACGCCCTGACTGCGAGATTTCCCTGCTTGAATTGCAGGCGGGACGACGACGCAACTTCGGTGCCTACGGCGGCTGGGCATGGGGGTATTCCCGCATTGCGGACGCATTGGAGAAAATCGACCTGGTGGACGCCACAAAGCTGGCCTGCGTAGGGCACAGCCGTCTGGCGGTGGCCTCACTGTGGGCAGGCGTCAACGACGAGCGCTTCAAACTGGTGGTCAGCAACAATGCAGGCAAAGGCGGTCCCCAGTACTTCAGGCGCAATTCAGGCTCGCTGCCCAGCATATTCATGCTCCGTACAAACTGGGTGACTGACAATTTCCAGCAGTACATCGCCCGCATAGACGACCTGCCAGTGGACCAGCACCAGCTTCTGGCGCTGGTGGCCCCAAGAGCATTGTACGTTACAAGTTCCAGCAAGGACTACAATGCAGACCCATACGGCGCCTTCCTCTCCACCCGCGAGGCCTCCAAGATATGGCGGCTCTACGGCGAGAAGGGACTGGAGCCAAACTGCGAAATGCCGCCAGTGCACACTCCTATCGGCGGCAAGATACGCTACCATGTGAAGGAAGGCAAGCATTCCATCCGCGAATACGACTGGGAGCAATACTACAACACGGCGGACGAACTTTTCGGCAAGCCCAACTAGTACTTAATTGATTTAATTCGTTCACATCTGCATTGTTCTTTTGGGCTGTATTTGCTGCGATTTTCGCCTTGCGTGCGAAGGCACGCGCGGCTCAAATCGCAACAAAACATCTCCAAAACTTCAACGCACCTGTATTTGAATTAAATCAATTAAGTACTAGTGGACAGTGGGGGCTTGCACCTGGCGTGGTGCAGGTAATGTGGGTGCCGAGGCGGCGCCCACTCAGGTTGGTCAACCTGTGTGGATGTCCAACAGACGAAATCATATAAGTTGGCCAACCTGAGTGAGCGCCGCTTCGGCGCTCACATTGGATGTTTAGAAATTGCCTCTAAAGATTAAAGATAAAGAAGTTAAACAACAAGCAAGGAGAAAAAACAATGCCATCACTACAGGACATGAGAGGAAAGGCGAAGGAAGCGGGTTTGATGAAGCTGGACAAGCTGATTGCGGTGCGCCAGCGCATACCCAACAACGAATTTCCAGTGCCAGTCAAGGAAATATGCCAGCGCTACGAGAAACTCTACACTGGCTGCGTGAACGACGTCATGAGGGAACTGTGCCTCCTCAACCAGAACCTGCCCAGCGACATCATGCCCCTGAGGGACGAGATGACCGTGTGCGGCGAGGCATTCACAGTGAAACGCGCGCCGAACTGCATGATTGAAGGCGAAATGACATTCCGCGCCCAGATGCTGGACGACTTCAAGCCAGAAGGCGTTGTGGTCTGGGACACCAGCGAAGACACGGAGGCCTCACTGTGGGGCGGCGTCATGACGGCCACCGCCATCACAAAAGGCATACGCGGCGCAGTCATCGCAGGCGGCATCCGCGACACAAAGCAGATTCTTGAGCAGAAGTTCCCAATCTTCTACAAGTACCGCACCAGCAATGGCTCACTGGGACGCTGCATGATCACGCACTACCAAGTGCCAATCCGCATCGGCAAGGTCACAGTGCGTCCTGGCGTCATCATTTTCGGCGACATTGACGGCGTGCTCTGCATACCCAGGGAAATCGCATACGACGTGCTGCTGCGTGCCGAAGGCATTGAACGCAACGAAGTGGACATTTTCTCGTGGGTGCATCAGGGCGACACCATTTCCGAAATCATCGACAAGGGCGGGTATTTCTAGGATGGAGGCGCAGAGCCATACAATCCCCGCCTTGGAAAAGGCGCTGGAAATGCTGGAGCTTCTTGCCACGGCAAAGGACGGGCTGCGGCAGACCGAGCTTTGCGAGAAGTTAAGCCTCTCCACCAGCACGGCCTACAGAATGCTGAGGACGCTTCTGGCCCGCAACTGGGTGCTGAGAAAGAAGAACGGCGTGTTTGCCCTGGGCAATGGAATGCTGCCCATATTCACACGCTTCCAGAGTTCGGTGCAGCGCATTTCCGCTGCAAGGCAGGCGGTTCATTCCCTTTCGGAGAGGATTGACATGGCGTGCAAGCTGTCCATCCGCCGCGGCAATGAGCAGGTTACCATAGAGCGTGCGGAGCCAGTCGGCCCCTACAGCGTGGTCAGCGCGGTGAACAGCAGTTTTCCAGTGATAGAAGGCTCAGTGGGCGCGGCGCTTCTGGTGGATGAAAGCAGAGAGGCCATCCTCCGCCTGGCGGATGGATGCAAACTGGATTTGCTGGAAAAACGCCAGCCAGAAACCATATTCCAGGGAATTGATTCTGTTCGGGAAACAGGATATGCACTGAACACCAATCCCAATCGCTGGAATGTGGCGGCAATGTCCGCGCCCTTGCGGGACGCGGAAGGCGCAGTTGCCTGCGCACTCACCATCATCGGCACGAAGAAGGACTTTTCAGGGAAAAACAAGCAGCGCCTGGCAAAGGAACTGTTGAATACAATCAAGGAAATTGAATAAAATCAGGAGAGAATGACTTATGGAATGGAAGGATAAAGTTGCGGTGGTCACTGGTGCTGGCGGCACATTGTGCTCTGTCATTGCTGAAATGCTGGCGGGCAAGGGATGCAAGGTAGTGCTGATCGGGCGCACAGTGGAGAAGCTGGAAAAGACAGCCCAGGCAATCAAGGCGGCGGGCGGCACCTGCCGCATTGAGGCGGGGGATGTGACCGACGAGGCACGCATGAAGGAAATCGGGGAGACAATCTGCAAGGAATGGGGGCCATGCCGTTTCCTCATCAACGGCGCAGGCGGAAACAACATCAAGGCAATGAGCACCATTACGGAGTTCGACCCCAGGGAACTGGACGGCACCTTGCCGGAAGGGGAACGGGGCTTCATGGACATTGACATCGAGGCGTTCACCAGCGTGCTGACCATCAACACGGTGGGCACAGTCATTCCCAGCCGCATTTTCGGTGCGCAGATGGCAAAGGCAGGCGGCGGCTCCATACTGAACTTCGCCTCCATGAACACATACCGCCCATTGACCAGGGTGGCGGCATACGCAATGAGCAAGGCGGCCATATTCAACTTCACCCAGTGGCTGTCCAACTACTACTCCACGGCGAACATCCGCGTGAACGCGGTTGCTCCTGGCTTCTTCGTGAACGAGCGCAGCGTAAAGTATCTGCGCACGCCGGACGGCGGGCTCTCGCAGCGTGGCAAGAACGTGATGCAGCATACGCCAATGAAGCGCTTTGGCGAGGCGCCAGAACTGCTGGGATGCGTGGAATGGCTGCTGGATGATGACAAGGCAGGTTTCGTGACAGGCATCACAGTGCCCGTGGACGGTGGATTCCTGGCCTCAACTGGAGTGTGATTATGAAACTAGGATTGATGCTTCCAGTGAAGCCCAACCTGCAATGGCAACTTGCCTCGCAGCTGGGCGTGAAATATGCAGTGACAAAGGCCGCGCCCGAACTCAGCGGCATGAACGACCCCTCTGACTACGAGGCTCTGAAAACCGTAAGGGACCGCTTCCAGGAGGCAGGGTTCACCCTGTATGCCCTGGAAGGCGACGAATTCGACATGTCCCGCATAAAACTGGGCTTGCCTGGCAAGGACGAGGACATTGAGAAATACCAGAAAATGCTGGTCAACATGGGCAGATTGGGACTGAAGCTGCTTTGCTACAACTTCATGGTAGGCGTGGGCTGGTTCCGCTCAAAGAACGATTTGCTGGAACGCGGCGGCGCATTGACCAGCGGCTTCGACATAAAGGAAATCGACAATGACGTGCCGCTGAAAATCACGGAAGAGCAGGTCTGGAGCAACTACGAGTACTTCATCAAGGCAGTGGCGCCAGTGGCGACCGAGGCAGGCGTGAAACTGGGACTTCATCCAGACGACCCGCCCCGCTCGCCATTGCTGGGCTACTCCCGCGTTCTGACAAGCGCGGCGGCATACCGCCGTGCCATGTCCATTGTGGACAGTCCCAGCCACGGCATAACATTCTGCCAGGCCACATTCCGCGCCATGGGAGAGGATGTGTTCAGCCTCATAGAGGAATTCGGCCCCAGGATTTTCTTCCTGCATTTCAGGGACATCACAGGCAGCAGGGACTGCTTTAGGGAAACTTTCCACGACAACGGCCCAACCGACATGGTGAAACTGCTGGAATGGGGCGAAAAATACGCGCCTGACTGCCTCCTGCGCCCTGACCACACGCCCACAATGGCAGGCGAAAGCAATGAAAATGTCGGCTACACCATGCAGGGCAACATCTTTGCGGTAGGATACATCAATGGCATTCTGGAGACACTGGAAAGCCAAAAAAGGAGAAATTGAAAATGGGAAAGACAATAGTTGCCTTCGGCGATTCAATCGTTGAAGGCGTATGTGGCGGCATAAAGCCAGAGGAGAACTGGCTCAGGCTGCTCCAGGCAAGATTAGGTGATGGATACCAGACGTTCAACGCAGGCGTGGGCGGCAATTCCGCCCGCGAGGCAATGGCGCGCTATGAAAGGGATGTGCTCAAGCACAACCCAGATGTCATACTGCTGGAGTTCGGCGGCAACAACCACGACCCATTCAACACAATGCGCCAAGTCAGCGACGAGGAGCTTAAACGCCAGCTTGAGGCATTCAAATGCGGGCTGCCAAAAGGCTGCCAGGTAATCGTCTGCACATTCCCGCCAATACTGGACGACAAGCACTGCTACAAGGACGCCGACATGTTCAAAGGCAAATCCATTGACAAATCCATGGATGCGCAACGGGACATCGTAAGGGAATTCGCGGCGGACAATGGCTATGTGCTGCTGGACCTGTACAAGGCAATCTACGACAGGCGCTACGAATTGATATTCGACGATGGAGTGCACCTCAACCAGGCTGGGCAGAAGGCATTCGCACAAGAGGCATACGAAGCTCTGATGAAGGTACCTGGCATTGAGACATACCAGCTGGCTCTGGACGAGCTGAAGAAGTATGGCCTTGAGGCAAAGCTGCAAATGGAGAGGGAACTGCCATCCTTTGAGATCAGAGTCGCTGGCGGCGACATCACCATCTACGCGCCAAACGACCTGGAATTGCTATATGGCGTA
>JAFYGL010000396.1 GCA_017543165.1 Victivallales bacterium
AGCATTCGCCGAAGTCGCCAGGCGCATACCAGCGCACTCCAAGAAATCTCTCTATGAAACTGTATGTGCCCCACATCAGCCCGTATGGCCCATACCTCTTTGAGGTCCAGTCATCATCGCAATCGCATCCCATGATGGAGATGCTGCCGCCAGGGAGAGAGGTGATGCGGAAAGTCTCGCTGCCCTTGTATGCGTCTGGATTGTAAACGTCCGTCCTTGGCAGTTCACCATGTGCCCCGATGTAGATTGCCTTGGCGCCCTGGGGCCTGGTAGTGGAAATGGCCATGTCCACTCCAGCCACCAGTTTCATGTATTTTTTCAGGTGGGCTGCGCAATACACGGTGACTTTCGGCGCATTCTCCTTGGTCACTATCACATAGTCCGACTTGCCGCCACTGGCAATCTCCTGTCCAAACACACAGAAACACACCAATAACAGACATAAAAACAGGATTTTCTTCATTTGCTTATCTCCAAATTTTCGTTAAAAAATCAATTTAGGTAACGATATGCGGGCAAGCAACAATGTTCTATCAAATCTGGACGCCCAGTTTTGCTGAAACATTCGCGTATGCCCGCATATCGTTCTACCTTCATCCTGACGCGCGGCCAATGGCCGCGCGATATGCTTGCCGCTAACGCGGCTCCTTGTTTACCTACCATTCGGGGAAACAGAGCCTTTCTTTTCAATTACCTCTATGTTATCGACCAGGGCATAGTCGCCTACAGAATAGAACATCTTGCCATAGCGTGTGCTGTGCCAAAGGGAGATGGTGATAGTGCAGTCGCCGTCCTGCTTGGGACGGAATGTACCCTGGATTTCCTTCCAGTCGGGCGTGAGCACATAATATGTCGCGTTCTTGTTTGGCTGAAGCATCTTGACATCCAGGCGCCCTGCCCCTTTCTGGTTCACGTGCAGCATGAAACGGGGGGCAGTGCCCATGATGTCAAATGAAAAGACATAAGTCCTGTTGGCCTTTGCGCCTGGCACCTTCACCACTATGTTGGCGGCGGCCGTCTCAATGCCCTTGTCATCCTTGGTCATCTTGACGATTTCCACCTTGGCGCAGCGGTTGTCCCCAATCTCCTCCTGGATGAATGAGACTTTTCCCCTGCCAGAATAGAGTTTCGCCAGTTCCTTCGCAGGTGCCTCGAAGTCCCCCTTCTCAACCAAATTGCCAGATTCAGCCATGCAGGCAAGAACGGCGAGCATGAATGACAGAAATATGGTGGTGCGCATTGTCATTTCCTCCTGGCATAGATTCTTTCCAGTTCGCCCAGGAGCGCGATTTCAAAGCCAGTGGGCACGCAGTATGCCTCCGCCCCGTACGATGTGGCGATGGTACCGCCTGGATTGATTTCGGCAGGCTTTGCAAGCAGCGGCATAAAGCCCATGTACCTGAAGCCATTTGCCATGAGGCCAGGCAGAACTGCGTCCACATGGCCTTCGCAGCCTGAAAGCCCCGTCATAAGCGCCACATTGCGCCATCCCAGGCCAGAGACCTCGCTGATGTTCTGGGGATTGCGTCCCAGCCAGTACTGCGCAGTCTTGTCCGCCAAAACAGTATAGTCCTTGTCACCGAGAATCAACCCCGCACGCAGCAGCGTCGTGACGCACAATGTATTCAGGCAGGTGTATCCCTTGCTGCCGCCCTTCTTGCCATACTTTGCCAGCAGCCTGGCATGGTTGAACATGGGGAACAGCTCGCTTTCATCGTAACCTGGCAGCACCACATGGTCAATGTAAACCTTGATTGCAGGCTTCACCTTCTGCTGCGTCAATGCATCCTGCGGGTAGAATTCCGCATATTCCAACAGCACATTGAAGTAATGCAGGGTTTTCTGGAATGACTGTTCCATGTCGTACTTGGCATAGTTCTGGTTAATCGTCGCGTATGCGATTCTGTCCAGCATCTTGTCTGCCATCTGCTTGTATTCGTCCTTTCCTGTAAGTTGATGGAGATAGATTGCGGAGTATGCAATCTTGCCTGCGCAGCGTCCAATGTCATAACGCTCCCATACCTTCTTCTTTTCCAGTTCCCATTTGTCATACAAGTTCAGGAGATTCCTGTAGTACTTGTCCATCGTGTCAGTGCATTTTGCTGTAATGGCGGTATCATGTTTCTTCATTGCCAGGCCAGTCAGGCCGATAGTATGCAGATGCAGCCACTGGTTGCCCAGTTTGCCCTTGTACTTGCCGTCCGCTCCTCTTTCGGCGAAGGCGATGCGGTCGTCCTTTGTGCCGACAATGCCGTCGGTGCAGTTTTCAGGGGCACGGCACACCCATGGACAATGGCGTGTTTCATTGACCGTGTCGCCCACAAATGTGCCGTCTCCCAGATGGCATTTTTCCACCCAGCGCCCGCAGCCCCACCATAGTTCATCCGCCAAATCCGTCATCTTCGCCTTGCTCTGCCTCCATATAGGATTGAGCCAGTACATGACTCTGGCCAGATTGTAGATGTTCTCGCCGTCGGAGCCCTGCTTGGATGGGTCGCCCGCATCGCGCCAGCCGCCTGTCAGATCGCGACGTCCGAGTATGAGTTCTGGATTCAACTGGCCGTCACTGGTGTAGAGCAGTTTGTTGTTGCCCCGTGCCTTGCTATCGACGATGATGGCGTCGTCCATGTAGTCTGGCTTGCTTTTCCAACCAGGCTGCGCGATGCCCTGCCTTTGCAGGTAGAAGCCATTGAGCAGGAAGCGCATGCCGTCAAGATACGCATTTTCGCTGATTTTGAATGCCCTGGACTGCATTCCGTTGGTCTTGAGGCAATATTTGCCTTCGCCACGGAAGTCGCTGAAGTCCGCCACGTATGTTTCGCGGTCGTATGGCTTGCCAGGGAATTGCTTTGCCCTGCCCTTGTACACGGTCTTCCCATTCTGCACCAGTTCGAAGTCTGGTGCCAGGCCGCCCTTGCGGCTCCAGAATATGGCGTCCTTGTAGCCTTTGCTGTGGTATCCCATCTGGCTCACAATGATTTCCGCATATTCCCTGCCCAGGAAATCCAATTCGATTTCCTTGACCTGCAATTCGCCGCCTTCCACCACAATGCCAGCCTCGCCACGGAACGCCGCCTTCGGCAGAGTGAAGACGAACTCCACATCAGTCCATTTGCCATTGTTCTCGAAGGCGGGGCTCGTCTTCTCATCCACCACCTTCTCCATTCCCAGGCTCTTGACGCTCCTGTCAATGCCCGTCAACTTGACCTTGAAGAAGTTTTTTCCTGAAACGGAGCGTACCTTTGCCCGCAGGGCATATTCCCTGGTATTGTCCAGAACAGGCTGCGTCTCCTGCCACAGTTCCAGATGTTCTGATGACTTGAGCGTCACGCCGTCCTGCCCGCAGGTGACCGTGCCATTCCCCTGCCTGATCCAGTTGGCTGGCTCCTCCTTGAGATTCACATACTCGAATCTGGGATTGGGAATGACATTGGTCTTTGTTGCAAAGTAGTATGCGACGCCTTCCGGCAGCACCTTGAACTTGCTCTTCAGCGTCTGCGCCTCCAATTCGCGCCCCTTCTTGTAGAATGCCTCCCCTTCCAATTTGCCCAATTCCGCCGTGGCCACGCCCTTGGAACTCAGCATCGCCAGGAATTCACCTTTCAGTTTCTCCTGCGTAACACCAGCAAGCCTGATTTTGACAAACTGCTTCATCTGGCTGAAGACGCCGCCGTCCAACAAAGATTCATGGTAGCCACGCTTGCGCACAGTGCGGCAGATGTTGATTTTTATGCAGGCCGCGCCATCCTCAATCTCCACCTGCGCGGCAATCTCGTGCAATGGCACCCGCAGCGTGACAGTCCAGTTGTCATCGGCAATGTCTGCTGTGGCCGTGCCAGCGGAATCCCACTTCCGGGCACGATAGCGCAAGTCCTGCAATGCCCCAAGTGGATTGATGATATACTGCATGTAGTCCTTGCCCTTGCCTTCGCAGTCGATGTATATCTCAACGCAGTCGTCCTTGTACACATCCCTGTCATGCAGCGTGGCCTTGGCATTCAAACTGTCCTTTGGCTGCTGGCAACGCACATTGAACACCAATTCATTGCCAGTGACAGACACATCGGCAACCGTGGCATACCTGCCGCCTTCCACCACACTGCCGCCCTTGAAGTCTGCGAATGTAACAGGCGTCGTGGGAGCGGCACTTGCCAATGCCACGAAAACAAGGGGAAAAACAGCAATAATCAACTTCTTCATCAAACTGTCTCCTTTATAATTTTATGGTAGTTTGAAATAGGCCATTACACCATTGCCGTCCAGATAGTGTGCCTCCTTCTTGGTGGTTGGATAAATGGGCGTGAATTCATATTTTACGCATTCATAGAGTTGTGAAAAGTCCATTGGCCCTGCGCTGCCATCCAGCCTGTTGGCATTCATCCTGTTGTTGTGGGCAAAATACCAGAAGGAGCCGTGGCTGGCCGCGTCAGTCGTGAATGTAGGAGTTGTAGTCTGCTTGGTTCTGCCCTTGTCGCTACTGTCGCCATCAATGAAGAAAAGGGAAGGCTGGTCCACCAGCTTTCCAATAAGCGTCTTGTTTGAGGAATCCGTGTAGCTTGGATCTGTCCAGCTCTTGTAGAATGCCGTCCACCCGCAGGCATGGC
>JAFYGL010000397.1 GCA_017543165.1 Victivallales bacterium
CCCAAGTCCGGAACTCCTCCATTATTCGTGACAGGATTCTTTTCATGCGAGGATTCTCCATTTTATTTGGGCTTTTTCCATAATTTACCTCCTGAAAAGAAAACTGCAAGTCAATACCTAACTTTTTTAAAGATAACTTTTCAGTAAATATTATTTTTTTTAAAGGAATACATTTGCGGAAGACCAAACAAAAATCAGTCCTGAAATCAAGACGCGAGGTCAATATGGCTTGCCGAATGGCGACGGGCGAGGATGGGAACAAGTAAATGCACGGAATCTTGGCAAGACTAAATGCACGAATCCGTCTTGGGAAAAGGTAAATGCACGAGAATTTCAGAAAAACGTGCATTTACAATTACAATCGACATTAGCTATATTGTGTTATTGAACGGCGTGAAATTTGAGCAAATCGTACTATCTTAAGGCATTTCATATTTCTTAAAAACCTTAAAAGGAGAACAACATCATGAAACGCACACTGTCCATTTTCCTGTTTGTATTGGCTGCAACCCTCCTGTCTGGTTGCGTGACCTGCGGCAAAAGCAGTTGCTCATCTTCGCCATTTGCGAAGTATAACAACATAACCACCGTTCAGAAATTGGAACTCAAGCGCACATCCGAGAGCTGGGACGGCGTAGCTTTGCCCGACTATCTCAAGGGGAAGCCCGAACTTGTTGTTATGCGTTACGTCTTCCCAGTTGGAAGCAAGTTGCCCTGGCACCATCATCCTGTCATCAATTTCGGCATTCTGCAACAGGGCGAACTGACAATTGTCGGGCTTGACGGCAAGAGGCAAGTAGTCCGTGCAGGTGATGCAATCGTCGAGATGGTCGGTCCCATTCACTGTGGCATGAACACTGGCGACAAGCCCATTGTCCTTGACATGTTCTATCTCACGCAGAAGGGAACACCTCTCGCTGTCCAGCATCCTGAAATCCAAAAAACGATGGAATAGGGACTGCACGGAAACGCTTACATATTGAGGTAGTTTCAAAACATCCAATGTGAGCGCCGAAGCGGCGCTCACATTGGATGTTTTGAAACTACCTCTATTCATTGTTGTTTATTAGCAGAGGCTGTTGATGAAAAACGAGGCGGGCCTGTTTTAGTTGTATCTGATGGGCGCAAACATTAGGCTGCTGTTACCTCAGAGAAAAAACTGTCTGCATCTATTGCTGGTACTTTTGCAAGGTGAAGGACCAATCGGGTGCGCCTTTCTTTACAAGGCCGCCCTTGACGGCGCCTGGGAAGGGGATATGTGCGCCGAATAAGATGCCCTTCATCTGCAAGGTCTGTATGCGGGAGGCAATCGCCTCGACGGGGACGGCGTCATATCTTGCGCAGATTTTTGGCTGCGGGAACTGGAGGCTGGCGGCGTGGACGATGTCGCCCACGAATATTGCCTCTGTGTTTCCAGGCAGCGCCATTCTGTATATAGTGTGGCCTGGCGTGTGCCCGCCGCGTTTCTCTGGCACAATGCCAAGGGGGCCAGCCTGTCCATAATCGAATAGCTTCAGGGTTTTTTCGTATGGTTTCAGGTATTTTGCCAGGGCGCTTCGCCCAGCGTCTTTTTCCCATGCCTCGTATTCCTGCTTTGCAATGTGGAGGTTGGCCTTTGGAAAGAGGGGCCTGCCATTCCAGAGAAGCCCGCCCACGTGGTCGGGATGAAGGTGTGTGACAAGCACGTCGGATATGCTATCTGGCGACACTTTCAGCAGCTGGAGCTTTTCATGGAGGGAGCCGCGCGCCTGGTCGTTTCCAGCGTCAATTAGAATGTTCTTGTCCTTGGTTCGCACTAGGAATACATTTATTGAACCCTGGTATGTGGCGTTGGAGGTTTTGTTGCCAAACAACTTGGCAGGAAACACGTTTGCCGCATCCTGTATGCAGACAATCTCCCGTTCCCCGAATTTGAACGACCAGCCGCCAGCGATTTCACCTGACAATGCGGAACCCAAAGACAAAGCAAGCAGTACCATGATAAATATCACACGCCTCAACATTTTTCTGTTCTCCTGATATTTCGTGATTTTAAGTGGACTGTGGACTGTGGACTGTGGGCAGTGGGGTGCACGGGACTTGAGACCCGCGTTCAGAAGGCACGGTTACCTGCGGCTTTCGCCGCAGGCACCAGACAGTTCACAGACCACAGTCCACAGTCCACAGTCCAC
>JAFYGL010000398.1 GCA_017543165.1 Victivallales bacterium
CATGTCCCACTGGCGTGTCAATCAATGTGACTGGACCGCCTTTCGGGAACAAATCCGCCAGCAATTTGGAGCAGCATAGATTCCGCATCACGACAGGTTCCTTGATGTCGCTATCCTGCAGGCGGTGCCGCGCAATCAAGGCAAGCACCTGTGACGGCAGTATTTCTTCTCCAGTGGCGTCCACGAAGCCAGCGCGGTCCGCATCGCCGTCAAAGCATATTCCCAAATCAGCCTGGTGCTGCTGCACCATTTCCGACAGCCTGGCCATGTACTTCTTGTCCAGCGGATTGGGCACGCCTTCGGGAAAGTCGCCGTCTGGTTCAGGTTCTATCAAGGTGGATTGGAGCCCCCTGCCCCGCATTATTTCCGCAATGGAGCCAAATGCAAGGCCGCCCATGCCATGTCCCGCCAGCACCACAATGCGTATCTGCGCATGAGGGCTTTCGTCACGTTTGTCCAGTCCGCTAAGGTGCAAAAGGAAGTTTGCGTATGCCTTGAAATCCAGCAATTGCATGGGGATTGCGCCATTGCCAGGGCAAGAAGCGGTGCAGCCCTTGCATTTGTGGGCGCAAGCCTGGCAAGAGACGCTGTCATCGTCCTTTTGGTATGCCGCCGCTGTTTCGCCGATCTCAACTAGTTCAGCAGAGGTGAATGGCAGGCATCCGCCATGAAGCAGTTTTATGCCGTTGTATTCCTTGGGATTGTGGGAGGCGGTTATCATGGCACCAGCCGTGAATTCGCTTCTGGTACCGCAGATGTAGTAGATATGCTCTGTGGAAAGCAGCCCAAAGGAAACGCAGGTTCCTCCTGCGGACTGGAAACCTGCCGCAAAGCCAGACTGTATCTCCTGATTGCCGTGCCTGCAATCATAGCCGATTGCAATGCGCGGCTCCGCGCAATTTCTGGCAAGAAGGCGGCACACGGCATAGCCAAGCGCCTCCGCTGTCTCACGATTCAATTCCTGTGGGTACAGCCCACGTATGTCATCTCTCTTTATATATGTAGGAAGCATGTCTCACCCCAATTATCACAGACGAGTGGACAATTACATTCACTCGTCCTGAGTAGTTCGCGGCCATTTGGCCGCGAACATGAACGCATTAGCAATTTTTCGCCTTTTCCAGTGCCTGGTCGAAGTCCTCGATGATGTCGTTGATGTTCTCCAGGCCCACAGAGACGCGAATCAGGTCTGGCGAAACGCCTGCCGCTATGAGTTCTTCCTCGCTGAGCTGGCGGTGCGTCATGCTGGCAGGATGCAGAACACATGTGCGCAAATCTGCCACATGCACCGCGATGGCTGCGACCTTCAGGCTGTTCATCGCTATCTCGCCCGCCTTCACGCCGCCCTTCACGCCGAAGCAAAGGACGCCGCTGCACATTCCATTAAGGTATTTCTGCGCCCTGGCATAGTCTGGGCTGGATTCCAGTCCAGGATATGTGACCCACTTCACCATCGGGTGCTTTTCAAGATGCTTAGCCAATGCCAGGGCATTGCTGCTGTGGCGCTCCATGCGCAGATGCAGAGTTTCGCAGCCCACCATGGACATGAAGGCGTTGAACGGCATCATGGGGGAACCCATGTCGCGAATCCACTGCGCCCTCATCTTTGCGGAATATGGCGCGGGCTGGAAATTCTTGAAATAAACCAGGCCATGGTAACTTTCATCTGGCTCCACCAGACCAGGGAACTTTCCGTTGTCCCATGGGAAGCCGCCCTTCTCTACAATCATGCCGCCCACGCTGGTGGCGTGCCCGTCAATGTACTTGGTGGTGGAATGGGTGACAATGTCCGCTCCCCATTCGAATGGACGGCAGATGAATGGCGTTGGGAATGTATTGTCCACAATCAGAGGCAGCCCGTTCTTGTGGGCCATCTTGGCGAACTTTTCAATGTCCAGCACTGTCAATGCAGGATTTGCCAGCACTTCCGCGAAGATTGCCTTTGTGTTGTCCTGTATTGCAGCCTGTATCTCTTCCTCGCCTGCCTCTGGCGAAATGAAGGTGAATTTTATGCCCATTTTCTTCAGGGTGTTGGAGAACAGTGACACTGTTCCGCCATACAATGTGGCGGTCGAGACGATGTGGTCTCCGCACTGCGCGATGTTGAGGATTGAGAATGCGTTTGCATTCTGCCCCGAACTGGTGGCCACAGCCGCCACGCCGCCTTCCAGCGCGGCAATCTTGCGCTCAAAGCAATCCACCGTGGGATTGGCCAGCCTGGTATAGAAGAAACCTGGCCTCTTCAGGTCAAACAAATCCGCCACGCTCTGCACATCGTTGTATTTATAGGTCGTGCTCTGGGCAATCGGCACCACGCGGGGGCCGCCGTTCTCAGGCGTATAGCCAGACTGCACTGCCTTTGTCTCTATTCTCCACTTGCTTTCGTCCATTTCCTTTCTCCTTGAATTACCCTATGTTTCTACATACAACAAAAGTTGCCTAAATTTAACGCAATGAGCATACTTTACAAGAATGAAACATTCCCGCTTTACAAAAGTTGCTTTTCTGCTAAAGTACATCAATTCTTTACAATTCACAGAAATTACGAACAATGAGACTAGCGCTATTTGCTTTTACCATATTATTCTGTCTGCAGGCAATATGCCTTGAGAAGGACACACTGAACATTCCTTCCTTGACACCTATAAATGCCGTTACATTTGGCGGCTACAATACAATCCATCTGGTGACAGGCGGAAAGCCGAATTTCGCCATTGCCGCAGACCTGGAAATTGAAAAAGGCTTCCTGGAGGAAAGACAATCCGTGACCAAGGCAGTGAATGTAATCCAGGAGGCGTTCAAGAACTGCACTGGCGCAGATGTGAAAGTCTTTCATCCAGAAGATTCAGAATTGGACGACATTCCAATAGTAATGTCCATTGGGGACAATTCCATAACAAGAAGACTGGAAGTGGACACGTCGCAGATACACAGGCAGGGCTTCGTCGTGCGCGCCACCAGCAATGTCATAGTCATCGCTGGTTATGACGGCTCATTCGTGCCTGACAGCTATACTCCCTACGACTGGGCGCGAATTCGGTACAATGGAACTTTGAACGGAGCATACGACTTTGTCGAGCGGGTGCTGGGCGTAAGATACTACTTTCCTGGAATTGGAACCATCTACCCGAAACATGATGACGTCTCAATTACTACAATGGAATACAAGGACGAACCCCACTTCATCAACCGTTTCAGCCACACCATTGCCAGGGCACAGGACAAGAGCAGCTTCTATCCAGAAATGCAGGCATCGCAAAACGAGGACTGGGAGGCTCGATACAGGCTGGCCAGAGGGGACGGGTTCTGGGCTGGGCAGGCCCCCGCTGTCGAATTGCTGGGCAAGAAACACCCCAATGAACTGGATACCATCCACTACAGGGACGACAATGGACACCTCTACTACAATCCCAAAAGGCATATCGGAAACTACATGGACACTTCCAACCTGGAACTGGTGGACCTGCTGCTAAAAGAATTGAACGAGCACTTCAACAGCAATGGAAAAGACCAGTCCGTATGGATGAATTACCAGGCCAACCTCAATTATATCACATTCGGGCAATGCTTTACGGTGATGCATGGCATGGACAGCAGCTCCATACGTGAATACAACCTTGTCCCTGAAGAACTGAGAGGCAACCCCCTGCGGGAATTGTCCAATGTCCATGCCCGTTTCACCTTCCATTTTGCAAGGAAACTGAATGAGGCGTATCCAGGTCGGCGCCTTATCGTCACGCCATACAGCAACTATTTTCTTCCGCCAACCATGCCTGAATACCAGAGATACCCAGACAACATTGACTTATGCCTGTCATTGCTCAATCTGCCTGAAAAGGCTGTTGACGAGGTTGAAATCAAGAAATGGCGCGATTTGATGCAGGATTATTACGAAATGCTTGGCAGGCGGCCAATTGCCGCAATTTGGATGTTGAATCCAAACATATTGCACAACCGCTGGGCACGGGCCGTGTCTGGCAAATACCTGGGCAGGATAGCAAAGGCACTTGCTCCATACCTGGGCAGGGAGGAGATGATTTTCGACTACAATGGAAGCCACGAGTGGGAACTTTTCTACAACTACTATCTGGTGTGGCGCTGCCTCTGGAACCCCAATTTCGATGTGGAGGCGGCACTCAAGGAAATGTGGGAACTGCTGTACGGCAATGCCGCCCCATACGTGGAGGCATTCTACAATACTGTCTGCGAACAATACGAGAAGAATGTCCTGGGCACGCCAATAGACCAGGCATTAGGCAAGGATACATTGGACAAACTTGAGGCGCTCTTGAGCAAAGCTGACAAGGCAGTCGAAACAGATTCACTTGAGGCAAAGAGGATTCAGTTGTTCAAACGGTACTGGCGCAGGACCTTCATTGAGGCAAGGGCATTGTCGAATTTCAAACGCCCCGAATACAATATCAGACTTTGCACAATAAAACCAAGCATTGACGGACTTGAGGACGATGCCTGGAAAAAGGCGCAGGAAATCACACTGAAGGACGCGCCATTCAGCCCAAACCCAGGCAAATGCCCTACTTCAATCCGCATGATGAATTGCGGGGACGGCATCTATGTCCTCCTTAAATCCCAAGGAACGCCCCTCGCCAAGAAGGAATATGCAGTGTGGAACAACTGCTCTCTGGAATTCAAGGCGAAAAAGGACTTGAAGGACGTAGGGCACTATCAACTGGCATTTGATGCAATGGGACAGATTTTCTCAGGCTATTCCGCATACGAGAACATGCTGGAAAATGTCACGGTAAACCATAATTCCAAATGCAGATGCGCCTCCAGTGCCAACGATGGAAACTGGCTCATGGAATGCTTCATTCCCTGGAATGAAATCGGCGGTTTGCCCAAAGGCAATTCATTCTATGGAAACGTGGTAATTTCAAGAAAGCAACCAGAAAAATGCATACAGTCCTTCTCCCTCACCTTCGGCAAAGAGGATGATCCTTTGTTCGGAATCTTTGCCATAGAAAAATGACACCAGGCTTTCCACATATCCCAGAATGGCTTCCTCCTGACTGGGCAGAGGCATTGCAAAACTTCGACGCCTCGGCATTGAACCAGGCACTTGCCGCCGAATACGCCACAGGAGCAACTATCTACCCTCCAAAAGACTTGCTTTTCGAGGCATTCAGGCGCACGCCGCTGGACAATGTCCGCGCAGTCTGGCTTGGGCAGGAC
>JAFYGL010000399.1 GCA_017543165.1 Victivallales bacterium
ACAGGGAACTTCGCTCCTGGCAACGGCTCGCTGGGGAACAGGAACTGAGAATAGAACGGGCCATGCACGGCGGTGGCATACTTTGCCCCGTTGCCGGGATTGCATTTGATTTCCCTGAATTGGGCGATTGCATTGTCGATGCTGCCAGGCTGTTCCTTTCTGAACCAGACTGCCGCCTCGGGCAATTCAGCCTTCATCATGGCAAGCCCCCCTCCATACTGGCGGAAAACCCAGGAGCCCGCCGTGCGATGCCCGTAGTTGCTGCATCCGAATACCGTCCCGTCAGGCTGCGGCGCAAGGCTGTGGTTGTAAAAGTCATAGATTATGCGCAAGGTATTCTTTGCGACGGGATTTCCTGTCATCCTGAAGTAGATGGCCTGGTAGCATGTGCCAAGCCCCTGGTATGTGCCGTCAGGCCCGTATGCCTCCTGCTGATAGCCTGTCTTCATGTGGCGGTCTCCACCCTCGCGGCTCATGCCCCAGATGTAGTCTTTCGCCATCTCGGCGTATTTCTTCTCACCCAGCCTCTCGCACAGGCACTGGTAGATGTAGGGCCAGTGTGACGACTGGTTGTCGCATGAAACACGGAACATGGAGAACCTGTCCGCCTCGCGGCGTATGGCATCGCTCCACAATGCACGGCATTCCTCATCGGCAACGCCCGATATGCCATGGTAGAAGGCATTTATCTTGTGAACAAAGCCCAGCGCGTCGCTGCCGCAATATTCGTTTGCCGATTCCTCCCAAGTGTCATTTTCAGCCATCTTCATCAAATCCTGGAAGATGCCTATCATAACGCGCTTCTCAAGCACGGGATGCCTGAAGAATGGGTTGTATTCCTTGTCCATCCCCAGTGCCGCCGCCATTGATTCCAAATATCGGGATGCGCCAAAGTCAGGGCTGTTCTTGTCTATGTTCTGCTGTTCAATCATGCTGTTGATATGGTTGAAAAGCCCCCATGGTCCAAGAAGCCCTACGGAATTGGGCTCTTTCTTCATCAAAGGCAACTTGGACTTTATGTCTATGTGCGGCATTGACAGGTCGTCCTCCTTGTGCGCCTGAATCCAGTCATGCATTTTCACCTGGAACTTGTGGGGATAGAAAGTGCCGTCCTGGGCTTTTTCCACGGAGCCGTGTATTGCCAACGCAGTCTCCTTGTCGGGGCAAAGTATCAACGGTGCTCCATTGGAGCCGAAATAGTTGAAGTCGCTTACTGGCAGTTTTCCGTTGAGTTTCCATACCTGCCCCTGCTTGCCCTCTATGTCCAAGAGCCTGTTGCCTGATTTGAGGTCGTATTTATTGCCGGCCTCGTCGGTAATCGTCAAATTGCAGGAATAGAGGTATAGACTCATCTTCCTGGCATACTCTGGTATGTAGAAATATGTATTGTCAAACTGTTCCTTGCAGCCATACTTGAGACAGCATCGCATGGGCATAACGCCAAAACTAGCCTCTGGCTCTGCGGCAACACACGCCTTCACATTGTAGCCGCTGTAGCGTATCTGGTAAACGCCCGCTGGCGCATCGCCGAAGTCGTGGGAAAAGTTCTCCTCGCTGCCATGCTTCACGCGGAAATAATCCCACGCCACCAGGTGCTCGTCCGCATCGAAAATGCGTCCCAGTAAAAGCGCATCCCTGCCCACGTATGACGGCACGGCATTGGTCAAGCCGTATGATTCGCAACGCAGGCTCAGTTTCAAGGGGCCGCCCTTGTGCACAAAGAAGAATGCATAGCTGGTTCCCTTGAACGGGCCATTTATCACCGCCGCCTCGCAGTATGCAAGCAGCACCAGCAAAACCGTCAAAATGCTCTTTTTAATCATTTTTGTTCTCTTGTTTCAAAGTAGATCCACAGTCCACAGTCCACTGTCCACAGTCCACAGTCCTCAGTCCACTGTCCACTGTCAATATTTTTCAACTTGCCTGCATCGCCAAATGCCTTTCTTGGTTCAGTAGTATTTACTGAACTTGAGTTTGATCTCAGCGATTGCCGCCTTGTCGAAGGAGGCATTGAAGCGCTCGCATATCTCAGCGAAAATATGCGCGGATGTATCTGGCACCGCGCCCCCTTCCAAATCGCCAGCAGTGCGCTGCTTCACAACCTCCACATCAAGTATGCGGCAGACATGCTCTTCCTTGGAAATGCCTTCCAGAATCACGCCGTTGGAATTGGGAATCCTGACGCTTATGTCAAGCAAGGCATCTGCATGGTTGAGCAGAGTGAAGAACTGCCCTATCGCGGAAATGCCGCCTGCCACAGCCTGGGCAAGGTTACCCGCCTTTATGCGACGGGCATCGCTTTGCCCGCCTGGAAAGCGCGCCGCCGCATAGAACAAGCCATTCTGGTAGGCTTCCCACAACGCAATTGGCTTGTCGCCTATCAACTGCACACCGCAAATGGATTCATTGGTGGCGAAAGTCTCCTTTTTGGCGCCCGCATTGTCCCATGGAAGATCATCTATTGCAGGGCGCTCCAGGCTATCCACCGCCTTGCGCAAATCCGTAATGCTGATGTTGGAGAACATCTTTTGCGGCATGCACACCAATTCAAAGTAGGGATAGGAACGCAATGCCCTGCGCCCGATCTTGTCCATCGCCAATTGGCGGCTTCTTTGTATCAGGGACTGGAAAATGTCCTGCTCCTGCAAATCCGTCTGCTTGTCCTCGTATAGTATGCCGCGCAGCATCCTGCCCAGCATCTGGCGCTGGTTGCGCAGCGCCCTGTTTATCAGCAAATGCAGTTCGGAGGCCTTTATGGCCACCTTGCTGCGGGCATCAGGCGTGCGTATGTAGAATGCGCCTGGCTGCAACTCGTGCTCGCAGGCATTGCTGCAGACATGGGGCATCTCCTTGAATGGATACACCACCAGCACCACGTACTGAAGTCCGTCCACGACAGGGCGCACCACATCTATGGAGACTGGCGGGTCCGCGTAGCTTGCCAAGGTCTGCCCCACCGTGCTTGGGTCGAAGGAACTTGCCTCCTCCACGGACATGCCGATGTGCTTTGTTGGATTGCCATTCTCGTCCTCGGCAACACCAATGACCACATATCCGCCCGCAGTATTGGCAAGCGCAATCGCATGGCGCGCAAACTTTGCGCGCCCCACCCTGCCGATGGTATTCCAATTCTGGGGGGCCTTGAAGTCTATCTGCTGGTTTTCAAGCCCGCAATGGATTATCTCCTTCCAGTCGTCCTGTATCGCGCTGACTTTCATTGTTGCCCACCTGCCAAGATAATTGCCCCGTATTGTGCCTCATAAGCGATTGTCGGGTAATGTATTTTGCTTCACCGCATATTGCAAATGGCAAAGACATTTTCTGGACATATATGCTTCAGGGCGTTATATTCCCGCAGTTCATTGCTTTCTAGGAAAACACAAATGTCATCATTATACGAATACACAAACGAAGCCGCGCAGCTCCTGCCACGACTTTTCAAGGAATGGGAGGCGCCCCGAATATTCCTGCAATGCAGCAGCGCGATGCATCCAGAACCAGTGTTTGACAATGCTCCGCAGGCACTGCCATTGAACGAACTGCCAGGAATGCCCAAGCATGAAATTCCCGATGGCGGGCATCCCGAACTGCTGTTCGGTAAAATCAACGGATATCCAGCGCTGGCAAGCAACGGGCACCGCCACCTTTTCGAAGGCGTCGGCGTCACGCCATGCGTCCTGCCGCTATGCATAGCCCACGCCCTGGGCGCCCAGGCGGCAATTTTTGTGGGCGCTGGCCTTTCACTTAAAAATGAAATCAAGCCAGGCACATGGATGCTGCTGACAGATTTCATCAACGGCCATAATTGCTCCCCGTTGGACGGCAACCACATCATGCTGCAGGAAGCCTTCCCCGACATGACATTCGCCCTTTCGCAGCACCTGAATTCAGAACTCATGAACGCGCTTGACGCAGTGGGGCTTTCACCGCGCCTGGGCGTATATATGTCAAGGCCAGGCTCCCAGTTCTGCACTGTGTCGGAGGCCATGTCCGCCCGCAACAACGGAGCGGACATACTGGGGCACGACCTGGTGATGGAAATCATAATGGGGCACGCACTGGGCATGCAAGTCTCCTCATTTGCCCTTGCCGCCCTTAACGCGCCAAATGTCTATTCCCGCCCCCTTTCACGCAAGGACTACCTGGACAACTGCCAGTTCTGCATAAAGGACCTGCTGCGGGGTCTCCGCACAGGCATAAAGAACTTCCTGGAGTGAACTTGCCTTGCAGTCCGAGGTTCTGTGAGTATTTGCACACGCCGCGGCTTGTAGCAGAGATGTACCGCCTCACTGTTGCAAAACCAGCTATCTAGACATCTAGGCAGTTTCATATTATCATAAACGCTTTGTTCCCATGAGGGTAGGTTCTCAATGGGACCTATGGGACTTGCCTACCTGTCGCATAGGTCCCATAGGTCCCATAAGTCCCATTGAGAACCTACCCTCACGTGGAACATAGCCAACACATAAAATGCAAATCAAAATAAAAACAAAGGAATCAAGGATTCTTGATCCCCTTGATTCCTTGCCTTTTGCCGATTACGCCTATTTATGGCGCCAGACGCTGAGAACCTCGCCAGTGAATTGAACGTGTATGAGGCCATCCCGATTCAGGTGAGCGCCCAGTTCCTTCGGCAGGAATTCCTTTGGCACTGGCTGGTGCATCAGCTTGCGGCATACGACCACCTTCTCCGCCTCCAGGTAGCTTACGCCGCCATCGGGCGTCTCAACAGGAGTGAATCCAGACAATTGTTCCTTGTCCGTATCTTTCCCTGACTTGCCGCCAAACACATTGATGAGTGTTTTCAAATGCTGTTTCGGATACCATGACAGCGTGTATATTGGTTCTGCATCAAAATACGCATAGCTGAAACGATTTTCGCGGATATATACAATTGCGACTGGCTTTCCCCAAAGCACTCCGCATGCCCCCCATCCCAACGTCAGGGAATTATAGCGTTCCTTGTTGCCCGCGGTGCCGAGATATACCCGCTTGGCAAAGTTGGCGCCCATGTCCTGCTCAGTGGGAACCTTTTCAAAATTCTTGTAGAACTCTTCCAGTGGAAGCGGTTTCTTCCTGGGGTTCTGCGGAGTTTCCGCCGCCAGCAGTCCCATGCCTGCCAATAAGACCAAAGCCACAAAGAACATTTTGCATTGTTTCATTTTTGTCTCCCATTTGTTTTCTGTGGACTGTGGACTGTGGACTGTTAAGAACCACGAACTAAAAGTTTCGCAATTATCCAACTACAGTCCACACTGTCCACTGTCCACTACTTACGTCAAACTCGTCTGCTACGGTAGAATCTGCCCAATATTTCCCTGGACGGCAGTATATTGATGAATACCTTTGGATCTATTTTCTTTGCATCGTATGCAAGTTTTCTTGCCTCGCTGCTGGAGACTACGGTGTACAGCATCTTCTGCGGCTGTCCAAGGTAGCAGCCCTTTCCTATGAAGAGTGTTGCGCTGTGGTGGGTGCTTACACGCAGGCATTCGTATATTTCATCGGCCTTTTCGGAGATGATGAGCAGCGTTGCCTTTGTATATCTCAAGTAGATGTGGTTGAGCACCTGCGTGGAGGTAAACTGGAAAATGATGGAATACAGCGCACGGTTCCAGTCAAATAGAAGACCTGCGCTGATGAGCATCGCCACATTGCCGAGGAAGATGGCGTTCCACGCGTTTCTGCCAGTGCGTTCGGAAATGAAGATGGCGATGAAGTCTGTGCCTCCGCTGGTGGCGTCCGCCAGCAGACAGCAGCAGATGGCGCATCCATTCACCACGCCGCCAAACACTGTGCAAAGAAGCACATCATGGGTTAGCACATGTGCGGGCAGCAGATCGGCCAGCAGACCAGTAAGCCAAATCATAAGGCAGGAGAACAAGGTGAATCTGCGCCCTATGTAGAAAAAACTGATGACTGCGGGAATCAGGTTGAGCCCCCAGTAGAACAATGAATACGGAAGATTGAGACCGAAAAACTTTGACAATGCCTCCTTCAACAGCAAGGACAATCCAGTGAAGCCACCAGGAAACAGACCTGCCGAGTGGACGAAGGTGTTGATGTTGGTCGCCATGAGAAGCGCACCGCACATTATCAGCAAAATACAGCTGGTGGTGCGTTTCAGACTATAAATTGAATGAATGCTCTGTGCCAT
>JAFYGL010000400.1 GCA_017543165.1 Victivallales bacterium
AACAATCAAGCGGCAGCACCCGCAGGGCGCAACCATGCGTCTCTGCGCCTCTGCATTAAAATCTCTGCGCCCCAGCGTTGTATTCTCCAAGCATCCATCTAGTCCAGCATAATCAAGGCGTTGTCGCCCCGCTTCAAATCAAAGGCGTAATCTTTGCCTTTGGCGTGCACAGGCAGGACACCGTCCTTCTTGGCGTGCACTGCAATCCAGTCCGAACCCGCCCAGGCAGGGTTGCCAGGGCTGTATAGATGGACGCCCGCCTCCTGCGCAAAGCGTATCAGCAGGCAGGACGGCATATCGGTGGAACTGCTCCAGATGCTGCGCCCCCAAGGAAAGCGCTTGGACAGCAGGGACGCGCCGTCGCCAATACCCGTTGTGGAGACGATGGTTCCCTCAAGGTAATATCCCAATCTTTGCGCGTCCTCCCCATCCTTGCACACGAATTTTGGCGTTGCGCAACGCAGAGGCCCGTATGTGATGCGGATGTCGTCAAGCCAGGTTTCCGTCTGCATTGACTTGACATCGAAACCGAAGTTGGCATTCAGGTCAAATCCAGTGATGTCCCTGGTGAAATCGGCGCTTGCCTTGCCATCGCGTATGTATCCAGGCATGTAGAACCACAGCACAGTCCTGCCATCGGCAAGGAGATTCTCCTTTACGCACGATGCCAAATCGCCGTCAATGACGGTGCCATTAAGCACAATGGCAAATTTGTACTGCGCCATGCGCCCAGACTTTGCCAGCAGCGGCAAGTCCTCCAGCAAAAACATGTCGTAGGGAGCGCCAATAGCGGCAATCTCGTTCAATTGCCGTTCTATGGCCATTCCCATGAACCAATTTGGAAACACCGAATCATAGCTGCGTGTCTTTTCGCTTACGAAAACCGCGATTTCCGCACGGCTTGCCTTGTCGCCAATATGCTTTTCAGCGAAGGCCTGCTGCCAGCGCACCTCCTCCATTATCTGCTCGTCATGGTACCAGTCCTGTCCCCGCAGGTCCATCCACCACTGGTTGCCGCCAGAAGAAAGCGTTGCCAGGAAATTGCGCCTCAGCAGCTTTGTGGCCTCCAATGCTGTGCGCGGCACATAGCCATGGTGCTCGTAAGCCTTATGTGTGCCCGTGTCATCCTCCGCATAGTAGATTTTGTTGTGCAAGGCGATGCTCCCTGGCAGCACCTGGGAATTCACGCCGCCGCCCTTTTGCCTGGTGGAATAGTTGATTGGCGCGCAGATTATGTCAATGTCAGGACAATTCAGCACGATGTACTGCCCGTCATGTCCATGCCCCAGTTTGCCGAAGCCTCCAGACGAACTGTTGATGTAGCCATAGAATGTGCAATACAGTTTCTCCCTTCCCAACTGCCTCAGCGTGTCCTTCACAACCTTTGCCTGGAAGGTGACTGCCTTCGCCATCGCGTATGAATTGAACAGTTGCTGGTCAATCATATCGGTGTCATGCTCGACGTCCAGAAACACCCTGCCCTTTGTCAAGTACGCAAGATAGCGTCCAGGCTCGGGGAATAGAGCGTTGTCCAGCGTCACTTTGTCCTTTTTCCAGGCACTTTGCAATGCCTCGTCGCTGCCGTATTTTTCACGCAGCCAACGCCTGAAATGCGCCAGATGTGGCATGCTGTATTCCGCGATACTGGCTCCCCAGCTATAGGTATGCTCCGCGCAACTGCCCATGCCAGTATGATACGCCAGGATGTGGTCGCCCCATTTTTCCTCGCAGTGCCGCACAATGTCCGCCAGTCCCTTTGCAGCCGCCTCAAGCCATGCAGGCGAATCCACTGCGGGCAAAAGTCCTCTGCGAAGGCAACAAGACTGGATGTCGTAATTCAGCATCATGTCATCGGGATGCTGCGCCGTCCACCACAATGGCGCAATCACTCTGAAGCGGGGCATGACCAGGGCGTTTGGATTGCCAGAGAGAATAAGTTCCATTTCCTCGTCAATGCGCTGGGGCGTGCCTGCGGGAAATGGCAAAAAGCCGTCATAATACTCGGCAGGCGAGCCATCAGGTGCATCGCCAATCCAGAGTTGGCTGTTGATGGAGTAGCAGTTTACGCCCACATCGCCAAACAACTTGCTGTCCTTGGCCGACATCTTGCCACGCCAGTACATGGCGCCCGTACTGGGCTTGTCATTGATGAATATGGTTGGAACTCCCTTGACGGGCCTGACATTTACTTTTAGCATTGCCAAATCTCCTTATTGTGGACTGTGGACTGTGGACTGTGGTTCGTTGGGTGTCCGCGGCGAAAGCCGCGGATTAACACGGGCATCGGCCGCACGATGTTTCCATTAGTCTCTGGATTTTGCATGTTGCTCCGCGCGGCCATTGGCCGCGCGTCAGGACGCGTGACTGCCATCCACGCCTGACAGGCACACCACTGTCCACTGTCCACTGTCCACAGTCACTGTCCACTGTCCACTATGCCATTCTGGCGGCCATTTCCTCTGTTATCTGGTATTGCAATTTTTCGCCATTGAGGAAGCGTCGGCATTCGTCTATGGCATATTGCGCCATGCGGTGGCATTCATTTGCCATGGAGCCAGCGATATGCGGCGTCAGCACAGCATTTTCCAATGTGTACAAAGGTGAATCTTCTGGTGGCGGTTCAGGCCATGTCACATCCAGTACTGCGGTCAGGTCCGGACGTTCCTTCAGCACCTGGCACATTGCCTTTTCATCCACTATTGCGCCTCTTGAGGTGTTGATGAACGTGGCATTTGGCTTCATGCTGCGCAGCAGGTCGCCCGTGATCATGTTCTCGGTCTCCTTGAGCCACGGCGTGTGCATTGACACCACATCCGCCCGCCTGAAGGCCTCCTCCAGAGACACCAGTTCAACGCCAAGTTCGGCGGCGTCCTCTGGTTTTGCAAAGGGGTCGTATGCCAGCACCTTCAATTCAAAGTTGGACAACAGGCGCGCCACTTTGCGCCCTATCATGCCCAGCGACAGCAATGCCACCGTGCTCTTGTATGCGCCAGGGCAATCCCGCTCATCCCGCCTATATTCCTTTCTCAACTTTATGTTGGCGATATGTCGCCATGCCAGTTTCAGGGACAAGAGAATTTCGGCCAGTGCGAACTCCGAGACAGGCACTGCATTTGCCACCCAGCTGCTGGTAAGGACAATGCCTCTTTTCCAGAATTCTGGAGTGACGCATCCCCTCACGGAGCCAGCGCCATAGAAGACAGCCTTCAATTTCGGTGCCTTGTCCAGGAAATCGGCGTCCAGCACAGGTGCGCCCCATCCAGAAAAAATGAACTCCGCATCAGCCAGCAGTTCTGGATGTTCCTTGATGCTTTCAGGCGTCTGCGGCGGTGCAATGACATCGCACAATGCTGCTATATCCGCCTGCTCCTCCTCGCCATATATCCTCTTGAAGCCAAACTCGCCCAAAATATACAATGCCTTTGGTTTCATCTAAATCGTCCTTTTTTTGCTGTTGCTTCTTTTCTCCAAGAAGATGGCTTTTTCAGGGACCAAAGGGACCAAAGGGACCAAAGGGACCAAAGGGACCAAAGGGACCAAATCACCAAAACTCTTCTTGAAAATAAGAGTATTATTGTAACTTTTTATTGCTATTTTCTTTCTCAACTCTCTTTCCCATTTCCACCTACCCACCCAACACATCTATACATTACCCGCGACTTCCATTTTGCCTGCGGCAAAATGGAAGTCGCGCAGTAAGGGATAGAGGTGGGGCGTGAGGAGGGGAAAGGGCCAACGGCCCTGTCCCCTCCCCACATACAAATC
>JAFYGL010000401.1 GCA_017543165.1 Victivallales bacterium
ACAAAAAGTTCGGCGTCAAGGTATTTGACATAATCATTGCGCTGGATGACAAGGCGGATTGGCTGCGCCCTGGAATGTATGGCGAGGCGGACATTTATGCAAAAAATCCGCTGGAGGGCGCTGTGCTGCCATTGAAATACGTGCGCCATGAGCAGGACCGCTACTACGTCAGCATAGACGGCGCATACAAGGAAGTGTCTGGCACCGTTGTAGGCGGCGACTTCCTCTTGGATGACAGGGAACTGGATGGCAAGGTAATTGGCATTGGCGGAGTTTTCGAGGAAAAACGCAAGGAGGAGAAGGAGGAAAAGAGGCTTTCCGCCTCAGGTGAATTGCTGCCGAAGCATTCCACCAGCATTGCTGTTGGCGACATTGGATGGTGGCCCTGGCCAAAGATAACCTGGCTGCAACCAGAGGAATCGTTTGTGAAGCAGGGGCAAGTCGTGGCGAAACTGGACCCGGAAGAGCGTAACAAACAGGTGATTGATCAGGATGCCAATGTCACGGAACACAGGAGTCGTACAGAGGAATTGGAGCGCAATGTGGAGATAACGCGGAGGAAGGGTGAATTCAATGTCAAGTCCGCGCAGTTGAATGTGGAGGCGGCGCAGATTGCCTTGGACAAAGTGAAGATAATTGACCCCATTTCATTGCATAATGCTGAAATGAATCTTGCATTGGCTGAAAATAAACTGGCTGTGCAGAAGCGTAAGGTGGAGCGTGAATTGTCCAAGAAGACACCAACAGTGTCGCCTGCAGAATTGCGCAAGATGAAGCGTGAGTTGCTGCGTTTGGAATACAAGGCTGAAACGGCCAGGCTGACACTGGCGGAAAAGCAGGAGGGGGCGACAAAGAGCAAGCGCAGTTCGGCGCAGTTGTCCCTCAGCACGGCGCAAGACAATCTTGAAATACAGAAACGCCAGGCGGCATACGACAATCTGGCCGTGCGCCGTGAATATGAGCGCAGCAAACTCATGCTGAAGCGCAATATCAAACGGCTTGACTACTTGAAACAGCAGGTGGAGAACCACAATATTGTTTCACCTGCGGATGGTTTGCTGTGCTATGAAAAAGTATATGCAGATGGCGCAATCACAAAGGTTGCCGTGGGCAATACGGTTGGCCGCCGTTTCAGGATACTTTCCATACCAGACTTGAGCGAGATGGAAATGCTTGTTGAAGTGGACGAGAAGTATTTCTCCAAAGTGAAGCGCGGCATGGAAGTGGAGGTGAGATTGCCTTCCTTGAACGACAGCAGGTTGCAGGGCACTGTCGCAGGCATTGAACTGCTTTTCAGCAACAAGGCGAAGAAGGACAGTCAACTGGGGCTTTATTCCTCCCACGAGCCATTGGGTGAGGTCATATTCAAGGTGAGGATAAACATACATCCTGGCTCTGTCAAACTGAAGCCTGGTCTTATTGGCGAGGTGTACTTCCCCATCAACAAATGAAGATACGCAAATTAAATAGACGGGACTACCTGATTGGGCTGTGCGTGCTGCTTTTTGCGGCATTGCTGGTGTGGTGCGCCATAATTGCCTTTGGCGGCGATGAAAGCCAGGAGCAATATGCCTGGAAAGAATATGAGTGCAAACTTGAAAAGGAGCATTTGCACTTGATGTTCAGGGGTGTTTTGGACAGTTCACGGTCCATTCCTGTTGTGGCCCGTGCGCGTGGCCGCATAACCGAACTTGCCAAGCAGGGCGCTGAAGTCAAAAAAGGGGACTTGTTGTTTTCGATTGACGACACCAATGCCAAGGAGGAAATTGAGAACCAGGAGAACAATCTGGATTCCACAGAGTTGTCATTGGAGCAATTCCGTGCCAACTACGAGTTGGTGAAGTTCCGCGAGGACAACAGAGTCAGGGAATATGAGGAAAGGCTGAGCCATGCACTGCTGGAGGAAAGCGAGGAACTGGCCCAGCCAAATGCCCGCCAGCTGCGCATTATGGAATTGGATGAACTGGTGGCACAGCTAAATGTGGATGATGCACAGGACGCATACGACCGTGAAAAGCGCATGTTTGACAAAGGGTACACCACAATCTCCGCATTGGAGCCATACCAGCGCTCATTGGAGAATGCCAAGGCGGTGCTGGAGGAGTTGAAGTTGAAGAACCAGATTGAGAGGAAGGGCATATCCGACGAGCGCCGTGTTGAATTGCGCAAGGCAGTGGAGCGCGCCAAGTCAAATCTGGAGCGCATAGGCCAGAGGCGCAAGCGCCGCCTGGAAGGCATTGAAACGCAGATTTCCGCCGAGGAGCAGAACCTGGAGGTCATCAAATACACCATTGCCCATGCCCAGGAGCAGATTGACAATGCCAGCGTATATGCGCCCTGCGACGGCGTGTTCAAACTTCTTGTCTATAGGGACTGGACCGCGGGCGGTCTCTCCAGGGAAGTGCAGGTGGGCGATGAAAAACGCCCCGAGGATGTGGTCGGGCACATCATAGACCCGTCCGACATGATGGTGAAACTGGTGGTAAACGAGGCGGATTTCCCCAAGTTGAAGGTTGGAATGCCAGTTACAATGACTGTGCCTTCATTCCCAGGCAAGGTATTCACTGGCAAAATCAGGCAGCTTGGCGCAATCGGCAAGGACAGGAACACAATTGACCCCATTGCGGCTGGGAGCGGTGATTCCGAGGTCATAATGTTCAATGCAGCCGTGGACTTTGACGGGCAGGGCACGCGTTTCCATCCTGGTATGTCGGCGGACATCAAGGTGAAGGTGTCCAATTACATCGAAGGGCTTTTCATACCAAGAGCAGCAGTGATAGACAAGGACGGGCACCATTTCGTGTATGTCAGCACCGATGGCACCCAGAAGCAGATAAGCGGCAGGAATTTCAACGAGATGAGTTTCCTGGTGAAATCAGGGCTGGAAAAAGGGGACATTATCTACATAAGGCAAAATCGGCAGAAATAGCGGCTTGCATGTGGGTGCCGCCTCGGCGCCAGCGCAGGTTGCAATCACGCCATTAAGGGCTGTTCCCCCCAAGGCAACCTGAGTGGGCGCCGCCTCGGCGCCCACATAATAAATTAAAGAATATGAAACCGATAATACACATAGATGGGCTGAAACGGCATTACATGATGGGCGACACCTTGGTTGCCGCCCTGGACGATGTGTCGTTGGATGTGCGCCCTGGCGACTTTCTCATGATTGTCGGCAGTTCAGGCTCAGGCAAATCCACGCTGATGCACTTGCTGGGATTGCTGGATGTGCCCACGGATGGGCTTATGAGCATCAACGAGGCCAGCATTTCCGAATGCAGCGAGGCGCAGTTGTCCTGGATGAGGAACGAGCATATTGGCTTTGTATTCCAGTCCTTCAACCTGTTGAATGACTTGACAGTGGTGGAGAACATTGCCTTGCCCCTGGTGTATCGCGGCATATCGCGCAAGGTGCGCCAGGAACGCGCCACGGAACTGGCTAAAAAACTGGGGCTGGGGAAGCGCCTGAAGCACCATCCCAAGGAGTTGTCAGGCGGTCAGTTGCAGCGCATTGCCATCGCAAGGGCATTGATTGGCGAGCCAGACATCATACTCGCTGATGAACCCACTGGTAACCTGGACAGCGCCACCAGCGCCGAAATCATGCAGATTCTCTATGACCTGAATGCCCAGGGCCATACCATAATCATGGTCACCCACGACCCCAAGCTGGCGGACCAGGGCACCAGGAAAGTCACTTTGCTTGACGGCAAGATCATTGAAGACGTGCCTGGCAGGCGCAAGCCGCCAGAACCTGAAAAGTGCCAGGAGGCCACAAAGACCTATACGAAGCGCAGCGGCGTCAGCGCATTGGATTTGGTTCGCATCGGCATAAACGAGGGGCTGCTGGCTCATCAGATGAGGACATTCCTCACGATGCTGGGAATAATCATAGGCATCTCATCCGTGATTGCCATGTCCAGTTTCTCCCTGGGCAGCAAGAAGAAGCAGGCGGACCAGATACGCGCACTGGGCGCGAACCTGGTCAGGATTGTGGACAAGCAGTACGAGAATGAGCGTCTGGTGGAGGCGCGTGTGAGGGGCTCCATGGGGCTGAGCAGGCAGGATCTGGCTGCATTGCGCTCTGGCATACCTGACATAGAAAAGGCGGCCTGCGTCCGTGAGGTAAAGCTGAATGTGGTTCATTCAATGGCAGGTGTTTTGTCGCCTCGTGTGCTTGGTGTGCAGGGT
>JAFYGL010000402.1 GCA_017543165.1 Victivallales bacterium
CATCATTCCTGCGCGAAGAGTGCGTCCATCCTGCGTTATGTTCCAGAAGAATGAGATTGTGCCAAGTGTATGTCCAGGAGTTTCAACGCATTCCATGTCAAGATTGCCCAGGCGGATATGGTCGCCGTCATGGATGTGCTGGTCTGGCTCAAAGAAATTGTAGTGCTTGCTGCCGATGCAGGTGAGCGTAGGATGCGTTCCATTAGCGATTGAGCAGTCGTTTTCGCCCATGAATGTCTTTGCCCCCGTGAGTTGCTTTAGCGCAAAAGTTGCTCCTGCATGGTCCAGATGGGCGTGTGAATGCACTATGTAGCGGATGTCCGTGGGGTCAAAGCCCAGGATGCGGATGTTCTCAAGCACCATGTAGAGGAATTCCTGGTAGCCTGGGTCAATGACCACAAGCCCTTCCCCAGTGTCAATAAGGTGGGTGGAGGCGGGTTGAAACCCCACAAAGTACAGGTTGCCAAAGATGTGGAATGGACGCTTGTAATAGGTCCAGGGTGCGAGAAGATCTGCTGCCATGATTTGTTTTGCCTTGTTTTGATGATTTGCAACTGAATTGTGAGGGCGAATTTAGCATTGTGCATGGAATAATCAACACAAAGGGCAGCCAATTGTATTTAAGGATTGTCCAATCCCTTGTTTGCAATGAAATCAGTATTGTTCCCAAAAAGAAAGGCGAAAAGAGCATTTCCCGAGACTATTCTGCCATACGCAGGAAATCCTGTGCAAACCATAGAGGCAATTTCATCCCTTGTTACTGCTGGGCGCTTTTGCCTGCACGGCACGCTGCTTATATTCCCAGCATCCTATGCAACGCCAGTGTTTCCACATTTGCTTCGACGCTATCGCCTGCCTCGTCGCGCAGGCCATAGTCGTCAGTCACCAGCCAGCATTTCTCGTCCCCGCGTTCATTGGCAAGATAGTTCAATATGAACAGGTCTGCATTATGCGCCTCCTGCTGCTTCTTTGCATACACAACCTTGTAATTGTCTTCGGCAGGGGTGTCATACATGTCATGAAGTTCGTCCGAGCCATCAAACACGATCAGTACCTTCTGGAATTTTCCCCGCAAGTTTTTACGGCAATGCTTAAGGAATATGCCTTTGGCCTTTGCAAGGGAATCCGCTTCAACCATTCCCTTAAGCCTGTCGGAACGCAGCATGGCATTGTAGCCATCGATAATGAGCGTGACATCCTGGAATCTGGAACTGAGCCTTTCCAGGTTGAATATCTGGGCGACTGCCTGTTCCTGCCTCCCATCGGGGCGCTTGGTGTCAGTCATCTTGCGCCAGAGTTCAATACGCCTGTCACATTCGGTCCTGAGCAGTGCCAGTTCGTGTTGCTGCAGCAGTTCCATTGTCTGAGGATGCTCCAGATATTCTTTAATTTTCCGCACTTCCGATGATATGCTCTCATCAAGAGGAATGCTCTTTATCGTAGTCATGAGACGTAGAAGCAATGTAGAGGCGACACCAGGGATATTTCGCTTTTTTTTGTCATGAGCGTCAATCCTGTCCTGAATTGCCTTGTACTCGCCCTCCACGTTCTTCAGCATTTCCTCCATTCCTGGATGAATTGAGAGCGACCTGTCAATTGCCTCGGCCATTTGCCTGCGCAATTCCTGCAATTGAGCGGCGTCTGCGGCAAGGGTATCGTAAGTGCCGTATTCGATGTTTCTTTTCCGCTGTTCTTCCAGAAGTTCCCTTGCCTGCTCAATAAGTTCCGCAGTGGAATTATGGGCGGCATTGACCCTCCGCATCCACTCCACATCCATTCCAGTGAGGGACGCGGCCGTCCGCCAGGTATTTCTTTCCAATTGGTCGGAAATGCTTTTCCTTTGCGCCTCCAACTTTTCCTCGCACTGGCGTGCAATCTTCTGGGCATTTTCCTCGGAGGCCTCCAGTTCGCGCTGCAATTTCGCCTTTTCCCGCTCCAACTGGGAGACCTGTGTCTTCAGTTCGCTTATGGTATTGTGCGCCTCCTCCAGACGGCTTCCCGCGGCCTTTTGATCGGCGTTTTCACGCTCCTTGCATTTCTGGAAGGCATTGCCGCCCAACAACAAAAGGCAGCATGCGCCAACGTCATCATCGAATGGGGTCTTTGCGGCCAGGAAGAAAGTATTTGCGGCCTTCCAGTCGCCTGGCTGTTCCTTGCTCCAGAAAGAAGTGCACCTCATCAAAAGCTGGGCTAGCCTGGGATATTCTCCCCTGACAAGATAATGCACAATTATTGCCAGTGCCATTGTGCGTGGATCCGCGGTGATTCGCATCAGTTTTCGCCAGCAGGCAAGGACATTGTCCCGCCCCAGCCTGTGGAAAAGCATGACATAAGCAGTCATGAATGAAGAATCCAGGACAGAGGCGACATAACTTTGCTGAAGTTCCTTGTCC
>JAFYGL010000403.1 GCA_017543165.1 Victivallales bacterium
GGCAAGCAGTCCCAACCTTTGCAAGGCCAGTTTATTGTCCGCATCCAATGCCAGGGCCTGCTTGTAATTGTACTTGGCTGCCTCCACCTTGCCCTGTCTCTCGGCCTCGGTGCCTTGCCTCAGGAAGCCTTTGACCAAAGTTGCCTTCTCACGCTCGCGTGTGTAGCGGAGGTCATCGTCCAACAGCGATTTTCTGGTGCTGGACTGCTTGCTGTTTGCATCCTGTGTCTGCTGCAACCTGATGTTTGCGATTGCCAGGTCCTTGGCAAGATTGGCGGCCTGCGCCTCGGCGCTAGTCTGCCTTGCCTTCAATTCCTTTGCCTCTGCCGCGATTTTTGCCGCATTGAGCGCCTCTTCTGACGCGCGCGCTTCAGTCTGCTGCACTTGCTGCCTTTCTTTTTCAAGCTGGCTCGCCTTGGCGATTGTTAGTGCCTCACGTTCCTTTTTCAATTTTTCCAATGCACCTATGGTTTGGAATATTTCCTTTGACGCTGCATTCTGACGCTTCAATTCAGTGAGCTTTGCATTAAGTTGTTTAATTTGTTCATTCAAATTGCGCATTTCACTGTCAGCGGATTTCTCCAGCAACTTGAGTTTGTTGTGGGCCTCTTCCACTTTCCTCAATGCCTCAGCAGCCTCCGCCTCCGCCTTTGCCTGGCTTGCCTGGGCATTCCTGGCGGCTTCAACTGCCCTGTTCTTTGCTGCCTCCGCCTCCTTATGGGCTGCCTGTGCCTCCTGCACCGCCTTGTTGGCGCGCTCCGTGGCTGCCAGCATGGCCGCCTTGCTCTCACCTTCGGCACGCGCCGCTTCTTCAGCACGGCGCACTGCCTGCGCCTGTTCTTCACGAGCCTTCCTGGCCTCCCTTGAATATGTGTCCGCCTGGCCTTGTGCCGCCTTCAGGCGATTCTCCAAATCAATAAGCAATGCCTCAAGCGCAGCCTTGTTCTTCACTTCCGCATCATATTTCTTCTCCATGTCCTTGAGGCGCGCCAGCCATGTGGGCGTGTCCGCCACATTTGCCCTCAGGTCGCCAATGATCTGGTCCTTTTCCTTAAGGCGTGTCTCGTAGGAAACATATTTCGCGTCTGCCTTGCGCTGCTGTGCCTCGGCCTCATCCTGAATCTTGGCAATCTGCTTCTTCTGTTCTTTCAGCTGCTCTTCCAGGTCAGCCACGGTCCTTGTCAATCCATCCACTACCTGCACCTTCGCGTCCAGCAGTTTTTTCTCTTCCTTCAGTTCCTTGATTTCGGCGTCAGCATTGTTCTTTGCCGTGGTCTGTTCCCCTAGTTTCTTGTTCAATTCCAGCACCTGCACGGCGTATGACCTGTTCTCTTCCTGCGCCTTGAGCAGGGACTTAAGCTGTTTCTGCATGGATTCGTTGCCAGCAGTGAAACTGCGCTCCAGCTGGGAATATTTCAATTCCAAGGCCTTCCTTTCCTTTACCAGAAGTTCCCGCTGCTCCTGTAGTTTCCCGCGCAATGCCTCAAGCTCGGCATTGGCAGCCTTGAGTTTTTCTGCATAATCGTTTGCATTTTCGGCAAGCTGGATATCCTTTTTGTCACAGAGTTCCTTGGCAGCCTTGAGCTGTTCATTCAAACGGTCTGCATTCAGTTTTTCCTTCTCAAGTTCCTTTGCGGCATTGTTCAACTTCAATGCCATGTCCTCGTTTTCCGCCTTTGATTTGCGCAAGGCAGTCTCCGCCTCCACCAGGCGTCCCGCATTGACGCTGTCCTTTTGCAGCCTGTCGTATGCCTGTTTCAGCTTTTGAAGCTCCAGCTCCTTTTGCCCAAGACGTGCATTCTCCTCCTTGGCGCTTGCCAATTGCTTTTCTGCGGCAAGCAACTTTCCCCTCTCGGAAATCAGTTCCTTCTCAATGCCGTCTGCCTTTGCCTTGCTGGTCTCCAGCTCATTGCCGAGAGCCAGCAGCTTCGCATTGGAGGCCTTCGTGTCCGCCAGGATTTTCTCCTCAAGCTCCCTTATCTTCTCGGTTTGCTGGGCTATCTGGTTTTCCTGGCGCCTTGCCAGTTCCGTCTGCACCTTGAGTTTTCTTTCCAGTTCCTGCCTGTCATTTGCCACATTCTCAAAGTTGCTGAGCTTCTTCTGCTGCGCTTCCGCATCGGACTTGGACTTGCCAAGCAAAATCTTCGCCTCCTCCAGTTCCGCAGTCAGCTGCAATGCCCTCTCCTCGGCCTTCTTCTGCTTGTCCTTGATTCGCGCCAGCTGGGACATGTTCTCCAGATTCTTTTCCTCGCTGGCGATTGTCTTTGCCCTGGCCTGGTTGTATTTTTCGCGCAAATCGGCAATGGTGATGTTCATCGCCGCGATTGCCTCCTCATTTGCCTTCAATTTCTGCTTCGCGGCCTCCAGTTCGCCGCTGAGGCGCTTCCCTTCCGCCTGGGAAAGCAATGCCTGGTCCGCGCCTGCGCGGAGCTGCCCAATGGTCACCGCATCCGCTTCACGCAGCTTCTTCTGGGTGGCAATATCCTCCAGCAACTCCTGCTCACGGCGCCTCTGCGCCGCAAGTTGCGCCTCCAGTTCGGCCTTGTTTTTCTCCAGCAACTTGATTTTCTTTTCGGAACTGGTAACGGAATTGCGCAATGTCACCAGTTCCTGCTTCCTTGATTCAGCAAGACCGTTGGACACGCCAAGCGCGGTCTCCTTGTCGTCATAGTTGCGCTTCAATTGCTTGTGCTCGCGGTCAAGTGCGTCATATTCCTTTTTCTTCTGGTTGAACGTGGTGCGCAAGGTCTCCAGCTCCGATGTGGTCTCGGCCAGCCTCTTGCCCAATTTGTCCAAATCCTTTGACATCTTGTCCGCCTTGCTGCCTCTTTTTGACAGGTCCTGAATCTTGTCGTTCAATGTCTTGATCTGCATCCTCAGGTCTGCGACTTCCTTTTCATGGTTCGCCTTTGCGGCGGCCAGATTCGCGGCGGTTGCCTCGTATCCTGCTCCCTTTGCGGCCTCCTCACGTGCTCGCTGGAGCGCCTCTGTGAGGAACGCCACCCTGTCTGAGAGTTCCTTGCGCGCGTTCTCCGTTTCCTGGAGCTGCTTCGCCTGGCGTTTGTTCAAGGCCAGCAAATCATCCGATGACAATGTGTTCGCCTGGTTTTCCAGCTTTATCTCCAGGTCGCGTATTTTCTGCTGGCAGTAGTTTATGCGGTAGTTCAGCAGAGTGGGGTTCCACTGCGGGTATTTCCTGCGCACGTTCTCGAATATGGCAAGACTTTCCTTGTAAAGTTCCAGTGCGCCCACCACATTCTTCTCCGCGGCCTGGTCGGCGTTCTCCATTTTCTGGAAGCCTCCCATCCATTCGGCGCGTGCCTGCTCCACCTTTGCCGCAGACGAGCACAGAACCAATACCAGCACCGCTGCAATTGATGTGATTATGCGTTTCTTCATAGACGGGCCTCCTCGGAGTAGTGGCTCTTGTATTCTTCATAAGCCTTGTCGTAGCGCCGCAGGTCATCTGCACCAAAGCCTGATTTTCTGACAAGCGTGTTCGCCTGTATAAGCTCCTTGCCGATGCCCAGTGTTTCATTGAGCGCTTTCAGCGCAGCACGCTCATGCCCGTCAAAACTGCGGCAGGTTTCCTCCAGTTTGCGGAATATCTCAACTCCCAGCAATTCCGCCAGCAATTCCGCTTCGGAACTCACATTGTAAACATGTTCGGCAATGGAGTTCAATGTCTGTATCTGCTGCTTGATCAGGTTGAGAAGATGAAGCAATGGCTTTTCTGAAAGGACCTGCCTGGGCTTTGTTCTCATGGGGACGGAGCGTTCTGCCGCGGCAATCACTGCGTTTATCAGCATGACGCAACGCCCGTACAGTATTCCTCGCTGCTGGTGGCTTTCAGGCCATTCAGCCGAACACGCATTGCATAGGCAATCGTACGCCGCATCGCGGCGTGCAGTTTCAACGCAATAATTCAATTCAGCCAATGTCTGAATATGCAATCTTGGAGTTTCTGTATCCTGCATTGTACTAAATGTGGCATGGTTGCTGGCACCCGTTCAGGTTGCCTGGGCGAAAACGGCGTTCCTTGCAATGCTCGTTTACACAAGCGTTTTGCGATTTGGTTCGTTTATTTCAGTTCGTTGACTTCCACAACCCATGGGGTGTTGCTGGAGTTGATACGCAGTTTGTATTCTCCTGTGGCATAGAACCATGTTTCACGTGTGCCTTGTGAGAACATATACGCTATGGCGACTGGATTGTTGCCTTCATCGACGACTTCCACTTTCAGGCGCTCCGAACTCTTGTTTGTAATGAGCATGCGCAGTGGATTGTCCTTGACATTGAGAGGAATCTCCATTGATTCTCCTCCATCGCCGCCCCAGATTCCCAGCTTGTCAAAGGTCTTTTGAATTTTGCCCAGTTTTGTGAGCTCCCACCCTCTGATGTCATCTACAAACTGCTCGAAAGACACTTTCCATCCGCTGTACGAGCCTCTTATGCGCAGGAATCCCTTGTCGAAGCCCCCTCTATAGTCAACGATTCTGGTCCCCGAAGTTGTCTGTTTGTTGTTTGAGCGTATGATTTCCTTTTTGCTTGTGCCGTTGGCATTGTAGAGTTCCACCAGTATGGGTGAATTGTCCTGTGAGGAATACCGTACTCTCCATTTGCTGCCCTTCAAGTCCATGGGCGGTCCCTGCATGATTCCGTTGCCCTCTATCTCCAGTGTCTTAATCCACTTGAAGTCCTGCGCCGCCAGAATTGAGCAAATGGCCAAAAGCAATCCCAAACACAATCTGCATTTCATGGTGATACCTCCTGTAGTCGCAACTACATAACTCCTATGATTTCCTTCACTGATTTTACATTGTGCGCATCCAGCCATCGGTCAATACCTTCTGCAATCTGCACTGGCGCCGCGGGATTGCCGAACGTGGCCGTTCCAACTGCGACAGCCGTTGCCCCTGCCATCATGAATTCAATGGCATCCTCTGCGCTGCGTATTCCGCCCATGCCGATTATGGGCACATCCACTGCCTTGTGCACTTCATAGACCATCCTTACTGCGATAGGCTTAAGCGCGGGACCGCTGAAGCCGCCAGTCTTGTTGGCGATTTTAAATGACCGCTTTTCAATGTCAATGGCCATTCCAGTTATGGTGTTGATGAGCGACACCATGTCTGACCCTGCCTCAACCACGGCCTTGGCAAAGTCTGCAATGCGCGTGACATTCGGGCTGAGCTTTGTAATCAGCGGCAGTGATGTGGCCTTCCGCACGGCATTCACAACTTTCGCCGCCTCGCCTGTGTCCGTGCCGAACGCAATGCCGCCTTCCTTCACATTGGGGCAGGATATGTTTATCTCCAATGCGGCAATGCCACGCCTCTCCGCCTCAAGACGGGAGGCCACTTCCGCATATTGCTCTACGCTGCGTCCCCAGATGTTCACTATCACCGCACATGGCAATTTGCGAAGGGAGGGCAGGTAATGCGGATCGTTGATGAACGCGTCAATGCCTGGATTCTGCAAGCCTATGGCATTGAGCATGCCGCCATAGACTTCAACTGCGCGCGGCATGGGATTGCCGTGGGAAGGGAAGGGGGATACGCCCTTCACCGTTATGCCGCCCAGCTTCCCGAAGTCCACAAGCCCCTCGTATTCGGAGCCGTAGCCGAATGTGCCAGATGCAGTGAGGACTGGATTCCTCATGCAGAAGCCCGCCAGTTGTGTTGTCAGCTCAGCCATTGTTCATCTTGGAGGCATATTGCCTTGCCGCCTCGGTGTAAATTTCCATTGCCTTGTGCACTTCCGCAAGTGGCACGTATTCCACTGCGCTGTGTGCCAGCTTTATGTCCCCAGGTCCCAGCACCACGCAGTCATATCCCTTGTTTGAGAGGCAGCCTGCGTCCGTGCCGTAAGCCACCGTGCGCGGCGTGGCGTCGCCACCGCAGGCGGACACTGCCGAGCATACCGAACTGACAAAGCGGCCCTCAAGCGAGCTCTTCAGTGAGAATGCCGAGTATGCATAGCCGATTTCAATGGGGAAGCCCAGGGCGGCCTGTGCCTTTTCCGCAATCATCTTTATATTGTCCTCAAAGCCTCCTGCCTCTGGCAGCAGCCTCATGTCGCAGGTGATGGAGCAGGCGTCGGGTATGATGTTGGACTTGGTGCCGCCGTTTATCATCGTAGGCGAGAATGTGCAACCTCTTTCATACAGGGGATTCTGTATGGAATTGTAGTATGGCACTATCTCCTTTTGCAGGAATTCCAGAAAACTGCCCGCTCTCGTTATTGCGTTCTCGCCGCATTCAGGCCTGGAGCCATGGGATGATTTGCCACGGCAGATGAATTCGACTGTGGCGTGCATCTTGTGCCCCACCACTGGGCAGCATGAAGTAGGTTCGCCTACGATGAAGCCGCCGCAGTTGTATTTGCCCAATTCCACCACGCGGGAACCCTGGCAGCCTGATTCCTCAGATGCGCAGGCCATGAAGAGCAAATCCGTGTCGATGCCTTCCTGAATTATGTTCTGGCATGCCACCATCATTGCGGCCAGGCTTGCCTTGGTGTCGCAGGAGCCCCTGCCGTACAGGCACCCGTCCTTTATGTCTGGCTGGAAGGGCGGTATCTTCATGCCTTCTACGCCGACCGTGTCCATGTGCGCGGTCAAGCCGAAGGCTGGACGCCCCCCCTTGCCGCGGAATGCAATGATATTGGGCCTGTGGGGCGCTGCGTACTGCACCTCTATGGCAAAGCCCATTTCCTCCAGGATGGGGCGTATGAACGCGGCGACCTGCTCTTCGTTCGCCTCTAGCGGGCCAGCCCAGTCTATTGGGTGCGTCGTGCGGCTGTCCAGCCGCACCAGGGATTTCAATGTCTCGATTAAATCTAACATGGTTGCTCTATTGTTTATGTGGGTGCGTCAGCGGCGCCAACACAAGTGCCGCATTGTTTTTATAATGCTGCCAGGCGTTTCAGCAGTTCCTCCAATGCCTGGTTGGCTTTGGCGGCGATTGCAGAGGGATTGCTTGCATTGCAAGGCAGTTCAAATGCAATCTCCCCGCTGTTTGAACCTTCAATGTATTCGACTTTTACATGGAATCTCCCGTCGTCCGCCGCTTCAAAACGACGTACATTCAGCGAAATGCCGCGCTTCGCGTTGGCGTCCAATGCGTCTTTCAGGCCGTCTTCAAGCATGCGCCGAAGGCCTGTCGCCCAGGAATGACCTTCCAGGTACTCTATGCGCCTGCCTTCGCAGCGGCGGATGAGGCTGTTCTGCTCAAGATATGCGGCCAATTCCAGCCTGCGTAGCGCAAACGGCGCCTTTGTGGCGGGCTTCTCTGCTTCAAGCAGATAATATCTGGTGGGGGTGGAAGTAAAGCATCCCGCAAGGACAAGTGCAAAACATGCGAATAACAAGTGTTTCATCTTCATTTACCTCTGCAACTGTTCAGTGCTCACATTTAAAGTCTGGAAAAAAGAAACCATGCTTGAAAGGGGGGCTGAAAAGTCACTTTCCTCTTATAAGTACTTCTGGGCGGCGGCTCAGCATATCCGTAAACTCCCGCAGCGAGCGGAGCGTGGCGTCCAGTTCATCCAAAGTTCTGTTCAGGCGCTGCATTGCTGGTGCGTCCTGCTCAAGCGCTCCATTCGCCTTTTTGACCAGGCCGTCTGCATTGTCCAGCAGGCGGGGCAGCTGCCCGTCCCTTGAAACCACGGTGTTCAGGTCGCTTACCAGCTTGTCTATGTTTGCCAGTGACTTTTTCATCCTTTCCTGGAAATCAGGAATAATCCCCATTGTGTCATCCAGCTTTCCTGCCAGCCTTGCCTCGTCTTTCTGCAATTGCTGAAGCAGGCCATTTGCCTCGTCAAGCATATTGTTCAGCTTTTCAACCGCAGTCCCCAGGTCGGCTTTTTCATTGCCGCCAATTTGCGACAGCAGTTTTCTTGCCTCGTCAACTGCCTGTCTTGCGTCTTCCGATATGGCGGCTGCATTTTCCAGCATCGCCTTTGCCTTGCCTGAAGAAATGAAGTCGTTGACAATAGTCATTGCCTTGTTCGCCATTTCGGTCATATTGTGCTTCTCGAAGAGCAGGTATATGTCGTCCGCCGCAGTGTTTCTTGTGGGTATGATATGCTGGTCCAGTTTGGCTAGCTCCTTCTGGTCGTTGTTGCCTTCCTTGGCGATGTCCAGCGCAATGTACAATTGCCCAGTAAGCAGGCTGCTGATTTGCAGTTTGGCGGCCATGCCGTGCTTTTTCACCATGTTGAACATCCAGTTTTCCACCAGGGACTGCTTCATTAGCTTCTTTTCAAGAAAACTCGGTTCATCCCCGTGATTGTCAAAACGCAGATCCAGCTGCTCAGGCTCTATTTCAATGGTGACCTGCACGGGGCAGGAACTGGTGTCATCGACATTTATGTCGTCGTCGAAGCTGATCAGCTTGATATTGTCCACCTTGCCTATGCGTATTCCCCTGAACATGACTGGCGCCCCCAGGCTAAGCCCCTTTACCGACTTGTCAAAGTAGAGCGTATATTCCACTTTCCTTGTGAGAAGCCCATGCCCGCCAAGGCTGGAGAGCAATATCACAAAGATGAATATCGCCAGAAGTACCACCGCGCCAATCAACGTATATTTTCTGTCGTTTTCCATTATGCCTCGCCACGTCTTAAAAATGTCCGAATCTTGCTGTGTGGAGAATGTTCCTTTAATTCCCTTGGGTTGCCTTTGCCCAGCATGGTGTGGGTCTCGCTGTCCAGAAACACTGCATCAGTGCCTATCATGAAAATGCTTTCCAGTTCGTGGGTGATGACCATGAATGTGGCATTCAAGGTCTCCCTGAGCTGGAGGATGAGCTCGTCCAGCCGCCTGGCGCTAAGGGGATCCAGTCCCGCGGATGGTTCGTCAAAGAACAACACCTTGGGGTCCAATGCCATTGCCCTGGCGAGCCCCGCCCTCTTTCTCATGCCGCCGCTTATCTGCGCGGGGTATAGCCCCTCCGCGCCTGTAAGTCCCACCAGAGCCAGCTTGTACAGGCAGATGTCATGAATCTGTGATTTGCTGTAGTTCGTGAATTGCTGCAGGGGCAATGCCACATTCTCCTCCAGCGTCATTCCACTCCACAATGCTCCTGACTGGTACAGCAGCCCTGAACTGTGCCGTATCGCCTCCAACTGGGAGGGGCTGCATTTCCAGATGTCTATGTCATCCCGCAGTATCCGCCCCGCGTGGGGTTTCAACTGCCCTGTTATGTGCCGCAGCAGTGTGCTTTTGCCGCAGCCTGAATCGCCCATCACTATGAAGATGGAGCCCCTTTCCACATCGAAACTGATGTCCTTCTGGATGATGCTGCCACCGTATGCCATTGTAAGGTTCTGGACTGAGATTGGAATGTCTTTTATCATAGTCTTTAGAACCCCAGTGCCACTGTGACCAATGTGATTGTGAAGGTGGCGATGACCATGCAGATTATGCTGCTTACCATGGATGAGGTGGTTGCCAGGCCCACGGCTTCCGAATCCCTGCCGCAGCGGAGCCCGCGCAGGCAGCCGCAGATGGCTATCAGCATGCCGAAGACAAAACTGGTTATCACGCCGATGAGAAGGTCGCATACCCGCGTCGTCTCAATCAGCTTTGTCCAGAACTCAACCAGGGGAATATTCAGGTATAAGATGCTGACGCCCAGGCCACCGATTATGCCGAAGGCGTTGGAAATAAGCGCTATGAACGGCATCATTATGGTCAGTCCCAGGAAACGTGGCAGCACCAGATACTCCATTGGCGAAATGCCCATGGTCTCAAGCGCATCAATTTCCTCGTTGACTTTCATGGTGCCCAGTTCCGCCGCGTATGCCGCTCCTGAACGCCCCGCCATGACGGAACCAGACATGACTGCGCCCAGCAACCTCAGCAGGCCAATGCCGATGAAACTAGAAACATAGACCTCGGCATTGAACATTTTCAGCGGAATGGAGCCTATGAAGGCAAGGATTACACCTTCCAGGAAGCCAATCAGGCTCACTATGAAAAAGGCTCCAGGCCCCGCCTTGTACAGCTCCCTTGTCACGTCCCGCATGCTGATGCGAGCCTTGCCCACCATCATGCGCATGAGCGCCACAGTCAGCGCCCCCGTGAAATGAAGGCCCGTTTGCGTGGCTTTTGCCATGTCCTCGCCTTGATGCCCCAGCTTTTCCAAAAAACGCATTCTTCTGCTGGGCTTGGTGAAATTTTCCCTTACTGGGGCGGAGAAGGCAAGTTCAAGGAGTTTTCTGGCCCCTTCTGGAAGGGCTGTGTCATCAAACGCAATGTCCGAGGCAATGCATTTCTGGCGCAACTTGAATATCTGCGCCACGAATGTGTCATCCCATTCCTCAAGTCCCGCCACATCCAAGTTGAGGTTTTTTATGTATGCTGGAATCTTGAAATCCATGGCAGGGGAATGACGCCATTGACCCGAAAAAATGGCGGAGGCATTGCCATTCTCCAGCAATTTCAGTTCGAATATAGCTTTGTCCCCAGTGTGCGCCATGGTTCTATTTCAGGTCCGCGTTGTCCAGTTTCTGCAGGCTTCTCAACAGCATGTCCTGCGTATTGATGAAGTCCCTTTCAAAGTCGGGAAAGTCAGGCGGCAGCATGAGTGCCTCGTCAAAGTCCCTGTGTATTGTTGACATTACAAGGCCAGTGTTCGCCCGTACATTGACCACCAGCGCCAATGCCAAGTCCTTGTAGCAGCGAGCGATCGTGTCCATCACGAATGAAAGCAGAAAGCTGCTGTCGTTTAAAATGGCCAGTATGTTCAGCACGTTCTTGGCGTCCTTTTCATTTGCGTTTTTGCCCATGCCCAGCAGCCATATTTTGATGAGTGCATTGTTCATGTCAACCACGTTGTTGAGGAGAAGCCCCGCGTTGGAAGTGTCCTCGTTGTCCATCATTTCTTCTTCAGGTGCCTTGTCCATGTCCTCTTCTGGCAGTAGTTCCGCAGGCGCCTCATCTGTGGAATGGTCCCAGCTGTGGAAAATCCGCAGTTCTGGCTTCATGAGTGCGTTTTGGAGCACGTCTATCTCGTCAGGCGTCAATTGCGTCTCCAGGCTTTTGGCGACCAGCTCCTCTGCTGCGGGCAGTTCCTCGTATTTGATTGCCGCGACTGTATATGCGCACAATGCCCTCTGGCGTATTTTCAGCACGTTACGCCACTGGCTTACGTCAAGGTTTTCATAATCGTACATAGTCAATCCCATTTTTTAATGAGGCGCAAAATTACCAGGCGCAGTATCAGTGCGCTAAGAATTGCCCCGCATATCTGGCCTGTTACGCTAATGCACATCACTGGCGGCCCTGAAAGGCGCCCCGCAGTCCTGACACTGGGGAACAGGCAGCCAAGTAAAAAGCATACCAGGGCCAGCGGTATGTCCAGTGAAAGCAGCCGTGGAAGCACTTTCCTTAAATATGCAATGCGGGGCACGCCTGCGCTTCTATCCTCGCAAGCAAGAATGGAGAAGGGGGACAGAAGCAAATAGAACAGTGCAAGTCCAGGTGAAAACTCCTTTGCAAGAAGAGCCAGGGCGCCTGGCAATGACGCGCAAAGCGGCAGGCGCAGAAGCACGGCGAGCAACACCAGCATCACAAACTCGATGGTCTCTATTGCGGGGGAACTTTCATAGTAGGTATAGTCCCAGGGCACTGTGAGCATTATGCCTGTTGCCAATAAGGTGCCAAGCAGCATTTGCGGAATGCAGGCGCCTGGCAGGGTGTTCAGGGCGTATTCAAGCCCGCGCCAGAGCGGCGAGGCCGCCTCGCTTGCATTGGAGGGCGAGGACATGCCTGAAATGCCCTGCCAGACGCGGGGATATGTGCATGCCTTCCCGTGCCGCAGGGTATGCACAATTGCCGCCACAACGTAGAATGCCAGCAGCCAGGGCGCCGAAGTGCATACCACCCAGATGAACGCGCTCAATATGTCAATCAAATATCCCATCAGCCTTTATTCTGCCATTCTATGTACCCGTATTTTGCCAGATGCTGGAAGGCATGTACATAATCCTCAAGCCTGTCCTCGGTAATTATTGCGCATGTCTCATGCTCTACCATGCGGGTAATCTCCGCCATGTTCCGCATCCCGTCCATGTTTGCCAACATTGCCGCCATGGGGCAATATAAAATGCTGCCTGGCAGGATTATCCTTTCTGAAGCGGGCACCTTCGCCTGGTCGAATGGGAAACCCACGGTCAGTCGTCTGGGCACTATTGTCTCCAGTTGCCTGCGCAGCGGCGTCCACTCGATTTCGTCTGAAAGTCCCTTGGTGAGTTCCTCGTATTCCTTTTGCAGGCGCTCCCTGGCGGCCTGTATCTGCTCTGGCTTGAAGCATCTGGTGAAATTCTCCAGGTCCTGGGCCAGTATGTCCCTTCTTCTGGTGAGGTGCTCCAGCTGTGAGCCCACCATGCGCTTTGTCTCCTCCTGCATGGACTGGCTGATTTGCTCTGGCAGGCGTTCAAGCAAGGCCGCGTCTGGAGAAATCACCGCATTGGTGAAGGTGGTGTTGATGGCGCAGCAGGTGCGGAATGCATCGGGGTGCAGGTAGTCCATGGTCTGCTTTGAATTATGCCACAATGCCTGCCCCTTCCTGAACGGCCAGACTGTTGGCACGCCAGTGGAGGAATCCGACAGAAAACTGTCATCGTCATACATCGAGGGGAAACTGTTTTTGAATTGAATGTCTGGCACGCCCTCCAGCCCATTGATGTCCTGGGCGAGCATGCGCAGAAGGTAGTTGCCGTAGAATGGCGTGCCAGGAGCCGCCACGTTGAAGTGTATGTACCAGTCATTGCGAAGGTACATTGCATCATAGTCGATGCCGCCTATGACCTCGCTGGACAGGTTCTTGTCCCCCCTGTGCGCCGCATATTCCGCAAAGCCGTAATGCTCCAGGCCGAAGAGCACGCGCAGCGAGAATTCTGGCGTGCCGCGCATCATTATCTGGCGTGCTGTCTCTATTGCGCAGGCCACGCCTGCGGAATTGTCGTTTGACAGCGGCTCGTACAGGTGGGCGAATATCCAGAATTCCTCCTTGCGGCGGCCTGGCACCATTGCCGTCACCAGATCGACGGTGGTCTCATAACGGCGTGCGTCAGATTCGATTTTCGCAGTGAGTTCGCCGTAGGCAAGGGCCTTGCGCAATTTCTCGCCAACCGCAGGTGTCACGCAATATGCGATGAATGGCCTGTCATCCTTGGTCACATGCCAGTTGTTGCGCTCGGTGAAGGCATTGTTCCACTGTATGCCGTCGCGTTCGGTCTCCGAATTCATCGCAAAGTCCGTGATGACGCCGCGCGCGCCCATGTCCAGAAGCCTGGGCAGTTCACGGCAGCCTGGCGTATGCAGCTGGTTGCGCATCACCATGTAGCCGCGCAAATCCTTTCGCATCAGCGCCTGCTCCAGCGTAATGACGCGCACTGTCTCTCCTTCTGGCGCAGTGGAGCAGGAGCCTTTCACAAGATGGAATGGATGCGCCTGAAAGTCCGCCGCCACGAAGCCAGGCTCAATTCCCCTGCCAGAGAGTATGGTGAGTTTGCCCTTTGTGGCAGTCCATCCCAGTGGCTGCAATTTGTCCTGGTATGCGGTTTTGCCGTCTGCGGGGAAAGTGAGTTTCTCTATATTTGGGATGCCATTTTCTTGGAGGATTTTCACTGCCTCGTCCGCAGAGGCATGGTATCCGTCAAATGTCTGGCATATTTCATGCTTCAGCAGCCTTTCCGTATTGCCCATGAGGCGGCTGACATCTATGCTGGCGAGAAAATCTAGGTACTTGCTCTTCATTGTTTCTATGTGTGCACTAAGGCGAATGAGTGGGCGACATGGATACCCGCGTCAATAAAAAAAGGTCTTGCGGAATTTGTTCCCCAAGACCTTTTATCTCTTAGAGAAACTTATTTCTTTTCCTCTGGCTTATTTTTCTGTGCGGCTTCGGCCTTCTTCATTGCCTCGATATCCGCGACGGACATGTTGCCCATGACGCGCCCGTCATCCAGCACATCGACTTCCTTGGCTGCCAGGTCCTTGTACAGCTGCATAAGGTCCCTGGTGCCGCAGATGCCGAACCAGAAGGTGGAAATGACTGCGATTATTACCGAGACCACCAGGTTCTTTATGAAGAAGTAGGTGGACCACCACTGGATTTCCCATGGTGAGAAGAAATTCCAAATGACAGGCAGCAGGAACAGGGTGACAAAGCTGTAGCCGAATGAGTATGCGAACACCGAGTATGCCAGTATCTTGTCGCCCTTGGTGTAGTTCTCGTCAATGCCGATGAAGTTCTTGTTGAGGAAATGGCCGATGCGGGCAGGCAGGCTGAGGTGGCTGAGGTCTTCCTTCTTAGGTGCCACCTTGGGGCCGCCCACGGCGTAGATGCCGCGGTGCAGCATGCGGTCCATGTTGAAGGGCTCGCGGCATGTGCAAAGTGACACGACCGTGTAGGAAATCACGCAGAGTATGTTGCACATGAAACCGATTTCCGTGGAGTTGATTGGGAATTTGTGGGGGTTGAGGTTCCATACGATGATGGGCCCGAGATGTGCGGTGACAAACTTGCAGATGGAGTCCACAGCCTGGTAAAGGCCTTGGTGGTTCACCAGGAACGGGTACAGCTTGTCAGCCCACACGTTCTGGCCAATCATGCAGGAAGTGGCGATGGTCGCGCCAAGAAGCAGGGATGTGAAGGCGCCTGCCGTGGTGCCGCGTTTCCAATAGAGGCCCAGCGTGATGACGATGCCCGCACCGCTCCAGATTGCACCCGTGATTGCAAAGAACATCAGAATGTAGTCAACCTGCGCGAAGAACAGGCTGAACAGGAATGCGAACAGGCAGACGCCTCCAATGGACCAGCGCAGTGCGTTGATCTGGCCGATGGGGGTGAATGGGGTCTTGCGCAGTGGCAGCACGAAGTCCTGGATTACGATGGAACCCCAGCTGTGCATGTAGGTGGTGTCCGTCGAGAGCATGAGGAAAATCATGATTGCCGCGAAAATGCCAGTAAGTCCCATCGGGAGCATGCGGCGCACTGCCACGGAAATCAGCATCTGGTTGTAGATTGTACCGAAAGTCTGCGCCTTCTTCATCAGGGCGTTCTTGTGGTCTTCACGCCACTTCGCCTGGTCTTTGATGCTGTCAGGCAGTTTCTGGGCATTGACTGCCTCGGCGACGAAGTCCCTGACTGACTGCGGATATGGATCCACCCATGCCTTGTGGAACGCGTCCACATCCGCCTTGTGCTTCGCCATGACGGACTTGTAGGTGGTCATGTCCTTGTCGTAAGTCTCCCAGTCAGTGTAGTTTTTGCGCTGTGGCTCCTTGAGGGAGGGCTTGACTGGTGCGTCTGGGAAATCGGTTCTTGCTGGTATCAGATTGAAGCGCCTCTTGAGTTCAGCGCGGAGGTACTTGTTGAGTGTCTCGTCAATGTCGCCAGTCGTGTCCAGGTGGTCCTTGCGTGTGCCGATGACATCGTCAATTGTCTTGGCGGAGAGTTCCTTGCGCACCTCGCGGGCCCCTTCGGCAAAGTCCTTGTGGTTCAAGTATGTGAACGCAACGACAGCGATGAGGATGTACATCATGATGCCGAAGCCCTGGCGCCATGAGCCCAGAAGCCCCCCCATCTTGGATTCGTGGGCGTTCTTGGCGGCGCAGCTGTAGCCTGCCGCGCCTGCCCAGGACATGCGGCTGGTGAACATGCTGACAATACCGCAGGTGGCGTAGAATATGTTGAAGTCACGCAGGTTGTAAGTGTCGTATGGGTTGAGGAAGCTTTCGCCTGGCGCGCGGCACATCAGAGCCGGGGCCATTTCCTCGCTCCAGGAGAAGCGCCACAGGAAATAACTGACGATGATGGCGAACATGGGGTAGCTGAGCAGCCCCTGCACGCAGTCCGTCACCATGATTGTGACCTGGCCGCCCAGGCAGGCGATGAACAATGCCACAGCCAGGAATATGAACATCACCACTGCATAGCTGCTCCAGGTTATGCCCAGGAACTGGAATGTGATGGGCAGGCCAAGAAAATACACCAGGAAACGCCCGCCAACAGCGGGGAATATGGCGTAGTTCACAATGCCCGAGAAGGACTGGATGACGGCGGCGACCACGCGGAAGGCCTTGCCGTAGCGTATCTCGAAGAACTGGCCCATGGTCATGACCTTGGTTTCGCGGTATCTGTAGGTGCAGAATCCAACCAGGCCAAGAATCATGCCGACTGGTGCCGTGAGGGTTGACCAGAATGATATTGCGAATCCGCTGCGGTAGTACATTTCCATGGTGGCGACCACGCTTATGAGGCCCTGGCCCGCTTCCGCGCCTGCGACGCATATCAGATAGCGCCCCGCTATTCGCCCCGCAGACAAGAAGTCAGCCACACTTTTGACATACTTCTGGCTTTTCAAGCCAAAGTAAACTACAATCAGCAGTGGAACCCAAATCAAAACCCAGTCTAACCAGCCCATAATTCCTCTTTTTTGTTGCCTAATTCCTATTTAAAACAATGTTTTCAAAACAAGTGTGAAAAATGCCATAATTTAGTGCCGCGGCCAGTTTTTTCAAGGCGTAATCACCTGGTTGTCCGACGTGACTATGAATGGCGCCTGGTATGCTTCCTGGGTAAGTCTCCTGCTCTCCTCCAGGCGCAGCAGGAAATCCCTTCCATGGTGCATGAATGCCAGTTGCTTGATGTCGTAGTTGCCATCCCGCAGTCTCCGCGCCACTTCCCATGGATGGTGATGGCCCGTCTCCATGAGGAACAGGTCGCAGGGCTCGGGCTTCAGGAAACAATCCAGCTCGCTTAAATCAGCAATGTCACCCGAATACACGATGCGCTTGCCTTCGCAGCGGATCAGGAAACTGAAACTGGTCCAGCTTCCGTCTGCATTTGGCGGCAGGTGCCTGTTGTGGATTGCCTCCACCGAAATTGTCCCGTCATCGTAGAAGCAGCCTTCATTGATGACATAGTCCTTGTACGGCAGTTTGCTGGTCACGCCTGGCTCCATCGCGTTGAGGAAGCCCATCATTGCCTCGTAAAGCCCCTTGCTGGGGAAATACAGCCCTATTTCCTTGCCAGGATAGTCCGCTATTTTGTTGACTGCCATAAGTTTGCGCGGGAGCCACATTAGGAGCGGCAGGCCCGCCAAATGGTCGCTATGATAGTGTGAAATGAAGATTGCTTTCATACTCAGCAAGTCAATGCCATTTAAATATGCATTAAAATGACAGTTTTCGCCTGCATCAAAAAAATAGACGTGCCCGCCAGCCTCCAATGTCACAGAGGTCTGGTGCCTGCCTGGCATGGGTTCCGTGCCTGAACAACTTCCCAATATCCTGATTTGCATTTCTGTTCTCCTATTTTTGTATGTGGGCGCCGAGGCCGTGCCTACTTCTGGGTTTCAACGGAGTGCCCCAGCAGATGGAGGCCTCCGTCTATGTACAATGTCTGCCCTGTCATGGACTGGTTTTCCGCCAGATAAAGGCAGGCTTTTGCCACTTCTTCTTCGGTGCTGCGTTTGCGCATTGGCACTTTGGGCAGGAGTTTATCCAGTGCATTTGGGTTTACTCCTGGCGGCGAGAGCACCAGGCCAGGCGCCACGGTGTTCACGCGTATGTCTGGCGCCCACTCCAGGGCCGCCGCCTCGCTGGCCGAGGCAAGCGCCTTTTTGGCAAGCGCATACATTCCAGCAGCGGGATCCGTGAATGCCGTGCGCTGGTCGCCTATGTTTACGATGGCGCCCTTTTGACAGTGCTCCTTGAATGAGCGCATTAGTTCAAACGGCGCCTCGAAGTTGATGGCGAACATCTCGCGTTCCAGGGCGGGAATGGAAGAGGCCAGGCTGGCCCGCTTGTACAACGAAGCGGAATTCACCAGCACATCAGGCGCAAATCCTAGTTCAATCAACTGGGGGATTATGGAGGAAACGGCCTCCATGTCCATGAAGTCCACCGCCACGCATGCGCCGCCCAGCTCGTCCGCCAACGCCTCGCCTTCCTTGACCGAGGTATGGCAGTGGAGCACGACACGGTATCCAGCGGCTGCAAAGCAGCGGCAGAGCGCCGCGCCAATCCTTTTCGCGCCGCCAGTGACGAATACAGTTTTTGCCGCCTGTTTACCCTTCATAGAAAATCGCCCCGCATGAAGAGCAGAATGAAGTTACGCCTTTGCGCACGTTGATTATGGTCTGCGGCGTCTGCTTGACTTTGCATCTGCCGCACACTTCCTTGACTATCGGCACGAACACTGGGCGCAGCCTGTTGTTGGTGGGTGCGGTGCGCAGCCTGTCATAGCGGCTCATGATATCCGTCGGCACTCCGCCCACAAGTGCCTGCCGCTGTGCATTCAAGGTGTCGATTTCCTTTTTGTTCTCCTGCCTTTCGCGCTCGATGGTTTCAAGTTCCGCGCCTCCGACTACCTTGGCGTCCTCTATTATCCTGGCCACTTCCTTTTGTTGCTGGAGCGCCTCTTCCTGCTTGTCCATGTATTCCACAAGCGCCCCTTCCAAATCGGAAACTGATTTGTCGCAAAGAGCCATTTGTGTCAATGCCGCCTTGTATTCCTCGTTGCTGCGTATGAGGGCGGTCTTGTCCTGGAATTCCTTCTTGCGTTTTTTCAGGTCTTCGATTTGCCCTTCTGTCTTGCGTATGGCCAGTTGTATTTCCGTTACTTTTTGCGCCGCGCCTTCCTTTCTCTGCTTGAGTTCGGCAAATTGCTTTTTGATGGCGTCCAGCCGTCCAGGATGCGTTGCCAGATTTGCCTCAAGAGCCGCGATTTTCAGGTCAAGTTCCTGTATGTCAAACAGGGTGCTTTCCCAACTCTGCTTCATTGTTTGCCTCCTTCGCTGATGGTGTCCATTATCACTTCGGAATGCATTTTCGCCTCGGGGAGGAACTCCCAGATAAAGCGCCTGGCGGTCTCAAGCCTGCTTTCATCCACGGTCCCTTCCTTGAGCAGCAGCAATGCGGCGAATACGATTGTATTGGCGCGTACCATGCGCCTTGCCAGGTATGCCTGCAAGTCGGTGGCGGCGCCAAGGGCCTCCGTTGCCGCCTTTGTATGGACACGCTCCGCCTTCACCTTCTGGAACAAGGGCAGTGCCGCCTCTGAATATGGATATGCCTCCAGTTCGTCGAAAAGCGGTTCCACGCTGCCCTTCAGAATGCCCGCCGTGGCCGCTACTACCTGCATCTGAGTGGTGCCTTCGTAGATGTTCATGATGCGGGCGTCCCTGTAGTAGCGTTCAATGGGGCGCTCCCTCATGTAGCCCTTGCCGCCATGGCATTGTATGCTGTCGTATGCGCACTGGTTGGCGGATTCAGTGTTGAATGCCTTTGTCATGGGCGTCAGCGCATCGGCCACCTTTGCCGCTTCTTTGGATTTGGCAGGCGCCTCTTCATTTTCAGGATGCGCCTCGGCCTCGAAGTTCCATGCGTCCCTCAAATCCACCCATTTGCAGGTTTCGTAGAGCAGGGCTCTTGAGGCCGCCGTCAATGCGTCCATGCGTGTCAGCATTTCATGGACTGGCCCGATTTCGGCCAGCGTCTTGCCGAATTGCTTGCGCTGCGAGCAATATTCCCAGGCCGCCTGCCGCGATGCCTCCGCAATGCCCACCGACTGCGCGCTTATGGCAAGGCGCGCGCCGTTCATCAGGGACATGACATAGCGCGTCAAGCCAAAGCGGCGCTTGCCTACAAGTTCCGCGGGAACATTGTTGAATTGCAGTTCGCAGGTTGGCGAGCCGTGCATTCCCATCTTGTCCTCAATGCGGTTTACTACCAGTTCGGGGCAGGGATGCACTATGAACATGGAAAGCCCCCTGGCATCCCTGGTGCCTTCCTCGGAACGGGCCAGAACCAGAAGCATTTCCGCTATGCCATTCGTAATGAAATGCTTGAGGCCGTTAAGGCGCCATACGCCGTTTTCGTCCAGTTTCGCCGTCATTTGGACGGATTGCAGGTCGCTGCCCGCGTCTGGCTCCGTGAGCGCCATGGCGCCGTTCCATTCGCCTCTTGCGAATGGCGGCAATACACGCGCCTTCTGTTCCTCCGAGCCGAATTGGCGCACTGTCTCCGCAATGCTCTGCAAGCCGAACAGGTTCTGCAGCGATGCGTCCGCGCGGGATACCATTTCGGTCATCATGCTATATATGGTGGTGGGGAAGTTAAGTCCGCCATACTGGCGTGGAAGTGTAACGGCCGTGACGCCTGCGTTCTTGAGGTCCTCCAGATTGTCCTTCATGCCGATTGGAATGGTCACCTTGTGGGCGCGGCATGAGCATTCCACTCTGTCGATTTCAGCAGCTCTCGGCGCAATTCTTTCCGCCGCAATCTGCCCGATTTGCACCAACTTGTCCTGGTATGCCTTCTTGGCGGCGGCCAAATCAGCGGCATTCCCCTCGCCTTTGAAGCCATCCTCCTTCAGCCCTATTACCTCGTCTATGTCCAGATGCTGGAAATGAAATTGCACATCCTTGTTGTCAGTGAAAAAATTCGCCATGGTCATTCCTTGTTTTATATATGGGTTGTTCAACGACTTTTCCGCATAATTTACAGTTGCAAAGAGAAAAGTAAAGGACTAAAATGAGAAAAGGGCTGAAAGTGGACAGTGGACAGTGGAGGCATGCCTCTGGTGTGGCGCGGGTGATGTGGGCGCCGAGGCGGCGCCCACTCAGGTTGCCTTGGCGGGAACAGCATTCTTTGTAATAAAGCATTAAACAGTCCACCGTCCACTGTCCACAGTCCACGGTCCACAGCCCACGGTCCACTGTCCACTGTCCACTGTCCACAGCCCACAGTCCACTGTCCACTGTCCACTGTTATTCAGAAAGGAATGTAATTGCAGAAAATTGAGTAGCGAGACACAAAAATGCGGGCATTTGATTTGCCAAAAAAAAATGTTGTTGTAAATTAAGCGGCAAATCTCACACCACTGCGGGTGTAGCATAGTGGTAATGCTCCAGCCTTCCAAGCTGGCTAGGAGGGTTCGATTCCCTTCACCCGCTCCAAACGAATGAATGCTATTACGGCGGGGTTTTCCGGCCTCCTCCTTCCGGAAGGCCCCGCTTATTTTTTTGTATGCGTCAGGTCTCGGTTTCAACTGTAAGCGCTTCGGGTTTTCCTGCGGGGCTGGCGCGTCTTTCCTACGCCAGCGACTATGACGGAACTTCCGACGAGGCATTGCTTCTGCCTCCTTCCTCAGGCGAATGGTGGGTGGTATGCCTCCACGGATTCGCTGGGCATGGCAACCAGATCTTCGTCCGCAGGGACATAAAACAGAACTGGCTTCCCGTATTTATCGAGGGAGGGTACGGCGTGTTCTCTCCAAATCTTCGCGGCGACGCCTGGATGAACGAGGCCGCCCAATTCGATTTGAGGCAATTGCTGGAATACCTTCGACAGCATCATGGCGCCAGGCATTTCATATTCATGTCAGGCTCAATGGGCGCCGCGGGCAGCCTGATCTATGCGGCTGCCCATCCCGAGGATGTGGACGGTCTGGATTTGCACGGGACAGTCTGCGACATGGCCTCCTACCATGATTTCTGCATGGCTAGTTCCTTGCCTCTTGCCCAGGAAGTCGGCCGTTCCATTGAGGGGGCATACGGTGGCACCCCATTGGAGAGGCCTGATATCTATGCCGCGCAGTCGGCCTTGAATCATGCCAATGTTCTCAATGGAATACCGTTCTTTCTAATGCATGGCTCCGTGGACAGCGTGATGCCAGTGGCTCAGTCCAGGCTTCTGGCCGCCAGGCTGGCCAATTCCGCAAAGTTCGCATACATGGAGGTGCCAGGCGGCGACCATGACGCACCGCTTTCCCTGGAGAAGAACCTGCTGCCATGCCTGCGCTCGCCCCTGGATTGGATAAGGAGCTTCCACAAATGACGGTAACTGTCCAAGTTGAGTTTACGCCCAGGCTTCAGGATGGCCTCTCCCGCTACTTGATGTGGCAATGGAAAAATAAGATGCGGGATTATTTTGGCAGGCAGTTTGCCGAGAGCCTCAAGACGCCGCAGTTGATATTCTGCGACAGCAAGGAATACCTTGGGCGTTTTACTGACGGGGACATTCCGCAGATCAAACTTAGCAAGCATCTGGTGGTGGATTATTCCTGGTGCGCCGTGAACTGCGTGTTCCTGCACGAGGTGGCGCATCAAATTGCATCCATTGTCTTTAATGGCATGGATATTCTGCCGCATGGGAGGGAATTCCGTGAAATATGCTATCGTATCGGCGCAATGCCTGACGCGAAGATAGACCTGGTGGCTCTGGATGAACAACTCTCCCAAAACAACCAGGGCAATTCTGGCGTGGAGGAGAAACTGCGGAAACTTTTGACATTGGCGGACCGCGGCGATGAAAACGAGGCGCAGGTCGCCCTGGCGAAGGCCTTGGAGATAATGTCCAAGTATGGCATCACCGAGGAGGATTTGAATGGCGAAAACGAGTATGTGACCGCGCAAGTGGGCAAGCCATTCTCGCGTCTGGACCTCTACTACCACATGATAGTAAGGATACTCACGGAATACTGGGGAGTGTACGGCATTTTCGGATATCAGCCTGACCTGCTTGCGCCTGAACGGAATATGAGGATTATAACAATTTCAGGCCCAAAAGACAAGGTCATCATCGCATTGTATGTCTATGATTATATAATGAATAATATGAGCCTTGCATACGAACGGATGGAGCACAGGCTGCATGGCTTGAACAAAAGGCGTGATTTCTTTTGCGGATACCTGAAGGGCATTGAGGAAAAGCTGCGCGGCGTCGCTTCCAACACGCAGGTCTATGCCCTCATACACAAGGGCGACGCTGGAACGCAGGATTACGTTTCGCGTCATTTCGGCGCCTTGTGCAGAACCCATTCAAGCAGCATGCATGTGAATGAAAGCGCTAAAAAACATGGTTTTTCCGAGGGACGCAAGCTGGATATAAAACCTGGAGTTTCAGAGGGCGGCAACAGGCTGCTCAAGGAGTGAGGCAAATGAATGATGTGACACTTGTCAGGATACCCAGACTCTATGAGAACATGGACGAGGCCACCATCGGCCAGTGGCGCTGCAATCTTGGAGACAAACTCAAGGAGGGAGACGCCCTGGTGGAACTGATAACGGACAAGACCGTGATTGATTTCGAGGCGCCCGTCGGCGGCACTTTGCTGGCAATCTACGCCCAGAGCAAAAGCACGGTGCCCTTCAATTACGTGCTTTGCGCCATAGGAGAGGAGGGGGGCGTGGCACCTGACGTCTCTGCCGAGAATGAACAGCTCCTTCAGGCGCATTTGAAGGAGAATGCATTGTCAGTTAACCTGGAGGCAATTGCCCCTCAGCCAGAAATCGCCCCAAAACCGCAGTACAAGGCGGCGCCTGCGGCAAAGGCATTTGCAAAGCAGGAAGGCATAAATCTGGATGAGGTGGCGGCCTTCTGCAAGCGCCCAATGGTGCATCGCAAGGATGTGGAGGATTTCATCGCCTCCCAAAGGCAGCCTGAACCTGCAGCGCCTGCACCTGCGTCTGTTGCATGCGACAGGCGCGTGGCGCTGGTGACAGGCGCGTCTGGCGGCATTGGCTCCGCCATTTCAAGAGCCTTGGCCGCAAAGGGCAATTCCATTGCCATTCATTGCAACAATGACACCGCTTCAGCGGAAAAACTTGCCGCAGAGCTTGCTTCGCAGGGCGCGGTCTGCGAGGTGTTCCGTGCAAATCTCAGCCAGCCAGAGGCCGCAAAGGAACTGGTAGCCCAGGTAATGGCCCGCTTCGGGCGCATTGACATACTTGTGAACAATGCCGGCTGCCTGGCGGACGCAACTGTGGCCTTCATGAGCGACCAGCAGTGGAACAGCGTGCTGGATTTGAACTTGAACGCCCCGTTCAGGTTGATACGCGCAGTCGCCATGCTCATGGCAAGGAACCGCTGGGGACGCATAGTGAACATAGCCTCCGCCGCTGGCAGGCTCGGCTCCGCAAACCGCTCCAACTACGCCTCAGCCAAGGAGGGATTGCTGGGCTTGACGCGTTCCGCGGCCCGTGAGCTGGCGGGCCTGGGCGTCCGCGTCAATGCGGTGGCACCTGGCTTCGTGGACACGAACATGACCAGCAGCATCCAGGACAAGAGGCGGCAGGACATCATGAGGGACATCCCCGTGCGGCGCTTCGGCAGGCCAGAGGACATCGCCGCCGCAGTGGCCTTCCTGGCCTCCGACGAGGCGGACTACATCACAGGCCAGTGCCTCTCCGTGGACGGCGGCCTGGTGATGGGGTAGTAGTCTGGTGGCACGCTGTTTCACGCGGCGCGATTCTCTGCGCGGCAAATGGCCGCGCATCAGGACGCGGGAAATGCCATCCGCGTCTAGTCTTGCAGAACAACAGCCACATGGAAACATCGCGTCCTGACGCGCGGCCAATGGCCGCACGAAAGAGCCGCGCGAAACAGGTACGCGGACTTTTTTCATTATAATGACTGGAAAAAGAAGAAATGCGTGCTAAATTCACGCAACTTTTTCCTTAAAAGATTCCCATATTTGAGGTTAGAGATAAAAACAACAAGAAAAAAGGAAAGCAACAATGAAACGCACATTTCAGCCACATTCACTGCATCGCAAGAGGAAGCTTGGTTTCCGCGCCCGCATGGCCACCAAGAACGGTCGTGCCGTCCTGTCGAACCGCCGCCGCGTAGGCCGCAAGCGCCTGGCATTGTGAAGCCGCGTCCAGGTGTACGTACAGCACGATGAATGACACAGCACGCCCTGGTTTCGGGAGAACAAGTCGCCTGAGGAACCGCAGCGAAATTGCTGCGGTGCGCAACGGCGGTCGTTCTAATGCGGGGCGCTATTGTGTAGTGAATATATTGCAGACGCCGCCTGACAATTTGCGCAGGGCGGCGTTTTCAATATCAAAGCGCTATTCGAAACTGGCAGTCGAGCGCAACCGCGCACGTCGCCTGTTTCGTGAAGTGTTCAGCCGCATTTACGGTGAATTGCCGCCTTGCTGGGTCATATTCGTCCCGCGTAGGCAAATGAAAGACGCCGTGATGTGGGATGTTCTTGACGATGTGAGGAAATGCGTTTCTCTGATATTGTCAGGGCAGGCATGATGAAAAAGGCATTTTCCTTTATTTGCAGGATTCCCGAAAATGCGCTTGTGGCGCTGATTGGCTTCTATAGGCGTTTTATCTCCCCGATGAAGCCAAGATGCTGCCGTTTCGTGCCAAGTTGTTCGGAATATGCAATAGAGCCCTTGAGAATGCATGGTGTGCTGCGAGGCGTGGTGCTGGCCATTTGGCGCCTCATGCGTTGCCATCCCTTCTGGCATGGGGACATGTA